>JAUPWK010000025.1 GCA_030916555.1 Patescibacteria group bacterium
ACGTTATTCGGTCACCCTGATTGCCGGGTGATGGCAGGGAGGATGGTGTTTGATGGCGTTGATTTGGTTCCGCTCGCCATTCATGCTCGCGCGAAACTGGGTATGTTTTTAGCGCACCAAGAACCGCCTGCGCTTCCTGGAGTATCCGTGACAAGCGCGCTACGTTTAGCTTGCGACGCTACCCGCGATACGCCATTCACCACGGCTGCGTTTTTCGACAAGCTTCGGGAATCCTTAGCGGTACTTGAGTTGACTCAAGAATTTGCGGACCGAAATTTGCATGAGGCTTTTTCTGGGGGAGAGAAGAAGCGGGCCGAGTTATTGTTCTTACTTATGTTGGCCCCTAAGCTCGCGGTACTCGATGAACTTGATTCTGGCATGGACGAACAAGCCCGTGGTTTGGCGATTGCTGCGGTGGAGCGATTGCGTACTCAAGGCACCGCCTTCTTGGTGATTTCACATAACGAAAATTTCTTGCAGGCATTATCTCCAAGTCGAAGTGTGGAATTGGGATAGGTCATTCGTTCCATTAGTGAAGTGATCAGCGATTCGCTTATTAATGCGCGCCTTCTCCAGTTGGCCGCAAAAAACCGCCTAAATAGGCGATTTTTGATATAAAAACCTTGACTTTTTGGCTCTTTTCTGTTATAATGCATAGTCGTATTTTGATGGTTGTATTGGCTTGAAAGTAGCGTTTTGTGGCTCAATTTGGGCCTTAAAACGCCACTCTCAAAAATACTTGGGCGGGTTTGTGGGACGCATTCCGCGTTCCCATAAGCTAGCCAGAGGTGGTATCGAGGTGTCCTGTGTCGAATATCCACTTGCAGCAGGCCGCGGAGTTCTTCGGCCGTTTCTTCCGCCTCGGCGGAACCATTCAGATGATCAAGCAGCTCCTCGGCGACGACGAGCTCATGACTTGGTGGATGGAGCAGCTCAAGACCCACGTCAAGCTCAAGCTCGTCCACGGCGTCTTCAACCCCGCCGCGGACGTCCTCGAGGCCAGCATGCTGCGCCTCGCGGAGAAGGGCTTCTGGGTCGACCAGTTCACCTGGATCGGCCCCAAGGAGGCCCCGGACTTCGATCCGAGGGACCCCGAGACGGTGGTCGTTCTCGACGTGACGCTCGCCACCCTCCAGGAGACCTTCGAGTTCGCCTACGAGTGGGCGGCCGAAGGTCAGGAGAACGGCGGCTGGCGCTTGGAAGGTCTCAGCACCGACCCGGACAAGCTTCGTCTCTTGCAGGGTTCTGAGGCCTTCCAGCCGTTCACCCTGCGGTGGCGGCGGATCAAGCTCAACACGAATGTCGGCAAGAAGCCGATCGACGTGCGGAGCCCCGAGACCTCGCCCGGTGCCGTCCTCGTGCTCGTCGCTGCCCAGCACCCTGCTCGGGTGAAGGCGACTGACTACAAGACGCGCTTCGGCTGGTTCACCCCGGATCTCGAGTGCACGGTGCCCGGCCTTGGGCCGTGGCAGCACGTGCCGTACGTCAACTTCGGCCAGCACGATCGTCAGGTGGAGCTGAGCGCGCGCGGGCGCGACAGCAGCATCGACTACCTCAGCGTCCCCGTCTTCCGGGAGTAGAACACTCGGTACTTGGCCGCTTTGCACTTGGGAGACTTGGACCCTTGGTCCTTGACTCTCGTCCGCGAAGCGGACGCGCGACATCCAGAGAAATGCCGGCCCATACGAAGGGCGACATTCTCCTCCGGGTGTCGCTCTTTATTTTTGGAGAATACGGATTTGCACTCTCATGTGGCGTGTGCTAAAATGAGAAGGTAATGATGCTAGCCTATGACAAATATTCCTTCTGCAGAACATTCTCAGTACTTGATCCCAACCGTGATTGAAAAGACCAGTTACGGGGAAAGGGCGTATGATATTTATTCCCGACTTCTCAAGGATCGCATTATTTTTTTAGGAACGGCGATTGATGATGGGGTCGCGAATGCCGTGATTGCACAGCTCCTATTTTTGGAGAGCCAAGACAAGTCTAAAGATATCAAGCTGTACATTAATAGCCCTGGTGGATCAGTTTCGGCCGGATTGGCGATTTACGACACCATGCAATACATTGGTCCAGATGTTTCAACGATCTGTGTGGGCATGGCGGCGAGCATGGGAGCCTTTTTGTTGGCTTCAGGTGCGCCCGGCAAACGCTTTGCTCTTCCAAGCTCAGAGATCATGATTCACCAGGTGTTGGGTGGGGTGCAGGGACAGGCTACGGACATTCAAATTCACGCTGAGCGCATTTTGCAGCTCAAGAAGACCCTGAATGAGCTGTTGGCGCATCACACCGGTCAGACGGTCGATAAAGTGACTCAGGACACTGAGCGCGATAACTTCATGGTTGCCAAACAGGCACAAAAGTACGGCTTGATCGACAAGGTCATTCGAAAGGCCTCAGAGACCTAGGCGTATGTACACTCCGGTACGGCAGAAAATGCGCTGTAACTAGCGCATTTTCTGCACCTTCGTCAGGAATTTTTGAAAACACTAGGAAAAACACGGCTTTTTGCTTGACGGACAAACAAAAAGCGTGTTAAATACCACCTTCGCTTGGGAGGTGACGGCAAACGAAGTCTTTGGTGGGTTTTGAACTGCGGTCACGACAAGCATGGGGATGTATGAGTTGTACTTCCTGGTTCCGACTGGGCAGCCACAGCAAATGTATCTTCTTGACCGCAGCTCATAAGTCAGCAAGGGAAAGAAAAACGAGCCATGACGGCTCGTTTTTTTGTTTAATCGCTGATCGGCTCATCAGATACTCCCTGTACTTCGGCAGCTGGGGGAGCGCTTGTACTCCCGACGCCTACGAGGCATATGCTCGGAAGTGAGCGGTAGCTTGAGAAGAACTCACGCGTCTTTGTAGTACCGTCGGGTTGGATGATGTTGTAATCGAAGGTTGTGGTAGCGCCAGGGTGCGGTGCTTGGCACTGACGCACGCCGGGCTTGAGTGAAGTGGTTTCTTTTTCTACGGGTGCACCGTAACCAGTCCAGCTCAAAACTTTTGGTGGGGTGTAAGAGCCCTGTCTACCGTCTGACGTGCCCCAGAAGGTGAAGGTGAGTTGACTCTTTGCGGCATCTACAGTGGTGATCAGCATGATGTAGTGACCGGTATCGTTGGTAATTTTTAGGTCAGGGGAGGGGTCGTAAATGGTAGCATCAGTTCCTGGCTGGCCATTTGATGGATCGTTGTAATAGCTGACTACCAGGGAATGATTGCGGCGCTCAGCGATCTCTAGCCCGGAGTTCATGGCGGCACGGAAGGTTGTGGTACCAATTTGGCAGAGTCCGCCACCCACTTCAGGAATGATTTCATCACCCTTAATGACGAGTTCTGGAAGATAGCCGTCAGCTACGGTAAATGGTCGGAGTCTTTCAAGTAGAGAAAGTGTATCGCCGGGTGCGATGAGTACACCATTGAGTTTATCGGCACCGTGTTTAATGTTGGCGCGACGGTTGGCAGGACTACCGGCGTAACTTGAAAAGCCAACGCCTAAGACTTCTTTGATGCCAAGGTCATTTGCACTTGCGGTGGGTACCGCTGGAGCGGTGCGTTCAGCTGAAATGACGATCGAAGTATTATCAGTGCCAAGAGCGGCGGTGACGTCATCGAGTACCTGATCATCATTGATGATGAAACCGTCATGACTCTCTGAGAATTCAATGACGCGATCCCCCTCGACCACGAATTTGGCATCTTGCGGTGCAATATCGATATCGGCATGAACTTCCGTGAGGAAGCTTTCCATGGATTCGGGGTCAACGGTAAGAATGGCTTCGCCGTTAGCATTTTTACTAGGGACGAGCCAGATTTTTAAATCGTTAGCGGTGATAGGATAGGTGAGATCGTCGCCGTATTCTGGGGTAAACGTGAGCTCGTAGGGGGCATGTTCAATGGCGGCAATGGCGGCCGGAATAAGAACTTCTGCCTCGGTCTTATTGATGATGGCTGAGCGTTCAATGAGTCTGAGTTCAAGGGCTTCGAGGCCGAGGTTTTCGGCATCATGCATGAGATCGGTGAGGGCTTGGTCAGTATCAATAATTGCACCTGCAACCGCCTCCGTGACGGTGACGCTCATGTTTTCGCCTGAACCAACAAACACGAAATCTGTCGGGGTGCCGATTGACTCAACGTTTGGATAAAGATCGCGAAGCGCGCTCGAGAGTCGAGTTTCGGCCAGGACGTAATGGGGTGTTAAGTGGGTGGGGGCAAGGGTGAGGTGGTAAAGCGGAGCAAAAAAATCGCGTAATTGATTGCCTGTCCGGCCCACCTTAAGAGCTTCATCGACACTCATGTTTACATCCCAGTCGATGAGTTGGTAGACGAGGTCAGGATCGGTAGCGACGTTGGTACGAAGGTCGAGGTGCTTGGTTTCGTCGAAGAGCGTGACTTCGACCCCAGCGTCTACCATGGTGTTGAATTGTGATTGTAGAAGTTCGGTGGCGGCAATTCTGTCCAAGCCATTTACTTTCATGCCCGCAATTGTGACGTTTGGCAAAATTCGGTCACGGGTATAGGCGTAGGTTGCCCCTGCGGCACTTACAAAAAGTGTGCCGCCGATCACCACAAAGAGAACCAGCCATTTTGCTGCTCGGATTTTATTGGAGGGTGGAGTTTTTGGCGTTTCTACTTTAAAAACGGTGGCAGAATTTGAATCGTGGGGTGCGTGGGTCATACATCGGGGTCGCGACGCACCTGAAGGCGGACGCTATCACTGGCTTTAGGTATAGAAATGGTAAGGATGCCATTTTTAAGCGCCGCTTCTGCTTCGTCAGCTTTTACGCGGCAGGGAAGGATGACGGATCGGGAAAAGGCTCCCCAAAAACACTCTTCATAATGCACCGTAGCACGCACAGGAAGAACGTCAATATGGCGTTCGCCACGAATCGTGACCATGTCTTCATTCACATGGATATCGAGGTCCTGTTCTTTGACTCCGGCAATGGCGGAACGGATGATGATCTGGTCAGGAGTCTCCACGACATCAATCGCTAATTGGCCTTCGTCATTTTTCCAAGCAAGCTCGTCGTTTGTGGGCTTCATAATTGCTTCTATTGTATCAGAAGCTGGAATGGCGGTATTTTGCAACGAATTTCTTGACTGTTCGCGTTGTGCATTCATTGCATGCTTGAGGTATTTGCCAGCCATTTTGGCCTATGCTACTGTGTTGTTGCTAAACATCCGTGTGACGTGACTTCTTCGCTGAAAGCCTCGGTTTTCCAGGCTCACAAGACGAGAGCACCACAGCCGGAGAAGTAACATTGCCCTTATGGCAGATAACGCACGTGTATTCGTTGGCGGCATCCCTTACGCCGCTACTGAGGATGAACTCAAGGCTCATTTCAGCGCCGCTGGTGCTGTTGTGTCCGTTTTCCTTCCAATTGAGAAGGAAACTGGTCGCAAGCGCGGTTTTGGATTCGTTGAATTCAACACCCCAGAAGAGCAGGCTAACGCAGTAAAGATGTTTGATCGCACCGATCTCGGTGGTCGCTCAATCAGCGTCAGTCCAGCTCGCCCACGCGACAACGCCTAAAACGTTGACGAAAAAAATCCCGGTCCTAGTGGCCGGGATTTTTGTTTGTTATGATGCAAGCAATATGCAAACTGTTTCTCACACCGTAATCGCGCGTTGGTTCTTTCTGATTCTTTCGACTGTCATTATTTATCTGTATTGGCAGATCATTTCTCCTTATGTAATTGTGCTTATTACTGCAGCTATAGCTGCGGTTATTTTGACTCCGATTGAAAAGTTTATCCGTAGCAAGGTAAAGAATCCGAAAGTTTCTACCGTGCTCGTGTTGTTGCTTGTTCTCGTGGCGATTATTGGACCGCTTGTGGCGATTGGCACAGCCATTGCTCACCAGGTGAATGAAATCGCTAGTCAGACCGTGGCGAATCCGGATTGGAAATTAGCTTTTGACTACCGAAACTTAGACATTGTTGATCGGTTACCTCAGTCGTTGCGAGACCAGATTCTAGCCCAGGACCCAAACGTACTTATTGATGCTGTGTTTGGTTGGATACAGGCTAATATCGGAGCGCTATTTTCAAGCGGCGCAGAAGCGGTCTTTAAAACGTTTATCTTTTTTGTTTGTTTGTTCTTTTTCTTGGTAGACCGAGAGAAGATTTATAAGGAGATGTTGGAACTTAGCCCACTCAAGGATGTGGTGGATCGGAGCATTGTTACTCGCATGGTGGAAACCGTACGGGGTGTTGTTTTTGGAGCACTTATTGTTGCTACGCTTCAAAGCATTGTAGCTGCTATTGGACTGACGATTTTCGGGGTTCCCGGAGCATTAATTTGGGCTTCGTTGATTATTATTTCTGCCCAGATTCCAGTGCTTGGAAATGCGATCGTGATGGGTCCTGCGGTAATTTATTTGTACTTAAGTGGTCATGAGATGGCGGCCTTCGGGCTGATGATTTGGTCTTTGACTGCGGTGGGGCTTATTGATAATTTCTTGAGCCCACTTATCGTAGGGAAACGAACACGCATGCACGCCTTATTGATTCTTTTATCGATTCTTGGTGGTATTGAATACTTTGGTCCGATTGGATTTATTTTGGGCCCGACTTTACTCGCAGCATTGCTTGTGGTGATTGAGTTGTATAAGGCGGGGATTATTGAAAACGGATCTTCGGTCACCTCAGCTTGAGCATTCCTTCTCAATCATGCTAGCCTAAAGTGGTATGAAAAAACGTGTAGCTATTGTGCTTGGACAATTTCATAAAGAGCTTGTGGAACGCATGTTGGCTGAGGCGCGAGCAACGGCCGTTGCTGCTGGTCTTGAAGTCATTAATGAGGTTTGGGTGCCGGGATCTTTAGAGAAACCACTCGCACTTAAGCGTTTGTTGTTACGTTCCGATATTGATGGCGCGATTGTGCTTGGGATTATTGAACGCGGAGAGACTAAACATGGTTTGGTGATGGGGGAGGTGGTGATGCAGGCGATTGTTGATTTGCAGCTCCAGACCATGAAGCCGGTTGGAGTGGGAATTTTGGGTCCAGAAATTTTGCCAGAGCAAGTTGAGAAGCGACTTTTACCGTACGCGAAGGCGGCCGCGGAAGCGTTAGCGGTCATGCTGAAATAGGTTGACCAAGATTGCACCAGTGTCAGTATTTTTGGTTAGTTGCGCACCTCGCTTTTGGTGCATAGGGCTAGTAGTTTACGAGATAGCGGTCAACGCAAAGGGTTGCATCATTTGTTGTTTTTTGTTAAAATAACCTGTCGATTTCGACCTACAGACATATTGTCTATAGCGGGGGACGAGCACATGTATAACGGTTTTGTGATCGAACGGAACAGCCAGCCGGTTCGGCTCCGGAAGGGGGCGCGGATTACGGTGATCAGGTGTGAGGTGCGCGTGCACGTGCGGAAGCCGGGTGCGCGTGGTCAGCTGGTCCCGTGTGTTCTGCGGGGGATCGAGAAGCTGGAGTTCTCCAAGCAGAGTGATGCACTGCTCGCGGTCAAGCTCATGCTTCAGGCGCTTCAGCTGGAGTTCGAACAGATCGATGAGCCGCAGCACGACCGGGTGTTCTTCGAGGTTGGACGGTTGATGCCGTGGCCGGTGGAGACTGTAAAGAAGCCGCGGTTCGTGGTCAAGCCCATGCTCCGTGCTGACGCCGACATCACCACCAGGCTTCTGGCCGAGTTCATTCAGGTGCACGACCTGTCGGTGCGGCTCATGAATGCGCTCACGACCGGCACGCCGACGCGCCCGGGAGCGGAGCTCACGCATGTGTGGGAGCTCACGCGGCATGAACGTTCGTGGTTCGATCGGTACCTTCGGGACTATCGCTCTCGGACTGAGTTCGATGACCTCATGACGACGCTCGGTCTGCGGCACGGTCAGGAGTTGCCTGAGGGTGACTATCCCTGGAACGGGTGAGAATACGAAAAGCCTCACGGTACTTTGGGAACATTCCCGAACCGTGAGGCTTATTTCTTTATTTTTGTTTTTTGAAATAGCTGTGATGGATTTCGCGTCGCGCCATGAGTGCACCCGGAATCATGGGGAGCCAGACGGAAAAGCCACGGTAGAGGACAATGGCAGCCAGGGCGCCGGCTGGGGTCATACCAAGGAAGCTGAGCACTGCTACAGAGCCACCTTCAAAGACACCAATCCCTCCCGGTAAGACGCTGATGGTGGCGGCCATGTTTGCAAGCGCATAGCCTGCAAGGGCATACACGTAGGGGATGGGTGTTCCAAGTGCGAGACAGGCAAATGCGAGCGTTCCGGCATCAAAGAGAATAATTCCAAGCTGGAAAAGTGTAGCTTTGCTTAGGCGTGATTTTGTAGCCAAACCAAGTTCGTGGGTTTGTGCCATTTCGGCAAAAAAAGTGTCGAGTGCTTTTCCGGGAAGAATACGTTTAATGCGTTCAAAGGCTTTGGTACGGACGCCGTGAAGGGTGACATAAATAATCAAGACAGAGACTAGAAAATACAGTCCAAATACCGTGAGCCCACCAGAGAATGCTACCGGAATGTTTCTTACTGTGATCAGCCCGAAAAGTCCGGCAAGGTCACCCGCAATGTACCAAGCCGCCAAGCCGGTGACGACCATGGCGATACCGGCTTGGCGGGTAGCACCTACACGTTTGAGCCCGTGCACGACGATTGTTGAACCGCCGACGCCTGCAGTAGGAATGAACTGATCGACTGCCAACTTCTCCATACTGAGGGGGAGAAGTTTTTTGAGTGGAACTTTAACGCCAAGACTTTTGAGCATGACTCCATACATGCCTGCGGTACAGAAATAGGTGGCGATTTCAGTGCAGGCCATTGCGATGATCCAAACGGGGTTAGCAGATTTTACAATGTTCAAGAAATCGGTCAGGTCACTCACTGAAAATGTGTATGCTAACAATACGCCAAGTAAGCTGAGCGCTACGAACCAACCAAGCCCAAAGAGAACAGATCGTGACGTCATAGAATGTTATAGAGTATCAGCCTTTATACCAGACACGTCAATCAACGATTGACTTTTGACTCTATTTGCGCTACTCTGTACTGTCGTTCATTCAACTTTGGAGGGATCATGTTCGACTGGATGGCTTGGTTTTTCGATCGGCGTTCTGCGACCTCGAAGCCGGTGTCTATGCCGAAAGTAGATCCCTGGGAGGTGATCTACGACGGCGAAACGTTTCAGCTGCAACGTGAGTACGACCGTCCGTGGTTGACGGTGCCGTTTTTCGAACGAGATTTTGAATACGGCCGTACGAGGTATCGGCTTGCATTGTTGCGGATCGAGACTGGGCTTCCTGCACGGGTATCAGTGCATGTCTACATGCAGATTCCAGGCGGGTTTACCTCAGAACATTTCTGGATCGATGATCAGGGCTTCTGCTTCGCGGTCCGAGATGATGTGCTCATTCGATCCCCGCATCGCGATCTCAAAGTCGCGATGCGTTATTTCCATGAGCGTGGGCTACTGCCGATCTCATAGCTCATAAGGCGCGTTTCCGGGGCCGACACGTTTCACGTGTTTCGCTCCGGTTTTTTCTTTCTCCTTTTGGCTTGACCAAACCTAAAAAACAGCGTATTATCCCGCGGCAAACCATTTTTACTTTTGCCATCTTGGCTCCATCGTCTATCGGTTAGGACACGGGCTTTTCAAGCCTGTAAGCCGGGTTCGACTCCCGGTGGAGTCACCACGGAATCCGCTCTCTAAAGGAGCGGATTTTGTGTTATCTGAGCCACGTTTTGAGGTGACCATCTGTAGGGTCGGCTCCCACACTTGTGGCCGGTTGCCCACCTGTTGCCCAAGAGTTGCAATTTTTGACCCGTGTCGCTGAGCTCGATGGCTCCCCAAGGCTGGGATACACTACTTTGTTGCGCTTTCCAGCCCCGCTCTGCTGACCGCCCTGAGTTGAGTTAGTTATATAGTCACCTGATTTTATTATAGAAAACTACTGAAAACAAAGAACGCACCGACGGGTTACGCTCCTTGCAACGATTGAACGTTGAGGTGCGTAGCCGCGCCGATGCGCGAGAGTGCTACTTGTTGTCCTGCGGGATGATGCTGTCGGCGTCGTTGTCGGCGGGGGCGAGTTCGCCCCCACGGTAGATGAGCACCGCCTTGGAGTAGATGTCCACTCCATCATCGTCCTGATGTGACCAGTCGGTGAACACGAGCTTGCCGTGCGGGGAGCTGCAGATGATTGCTCCTCCCAACATGACTTCGGGCTCGGCATCGGGGATGCGGTTGACCTTGAGGCCGCTGCTCCGCTCCACGCGGGAGGCGAAGGAGGCGGCGGTCTCGGGGGTGCGGGTCTGGGTCGTCATGGGGTGCTCCGATTGTAGCCCTTTGGAGGAAACCGACGGTCAGGGCGTACCGTCAGCGTTGGTGGCGGGTGCCACCGATTGCCGCGAGCCGTTGCTCGACGCGCTTTCAGAAAAGAAGCTGTTTTCTTTCCTCAAAGCGCGGAACAATGACTTGCCACAAGCACCATGACAATGAACATCTTACGTCTACTACTATAGCACTTTTTTGGCCTTTTGTCAAGGTAAATACGCAATATAATGGCTAATATAAGCCAGATTATCTCTACCCTTTCTCCATATTCTCTACTGTAAAAGTCCTTGCGTCGTGGCGAGTGGCTTATTCGTGAATCTTCCCTTGATTCTCCTTGTTCTACTCCCCATCGGTAGTCCTATCGAGCAAATACCATAGCCCT
>JAUPWK010000026.1 GCA_030916555.1 Patescibacteria group bacterium
ACGACGCTCTTCCGATCTTTGAGCGAGAGCATCACTGTCACGAGATAGGGAATTTGATTACTTGAGTCGTTGAGCGTATGAAAGGAGTGGGTACGCGCTTTTCGCTCAGAATTAAAGTTGCCGTAGTTTTATTTTTGACAACCGCCTTGTTGCTGGGTGTTATTTTATATATTGCGCGAACGTTGTTGCTTGATAGTTATTTGCGTATCGAGCACGATGATCAGGTAGTGAATGTGTACAGAGTGAAGGACGCTATTTCTGGCCGATTATCACAGCTCGATCTTACGGTTCGCGATTGGGCACGCTGGGATGATACGTATGCATTCATGCAGGATCAGAACGAGGCGTATAAGTCTGCAAATTTAGGATTTGAATCCGTGACAAATCTAGAGATTAATGCCATGGTTTTTTTAGATACTGATGGCAGGATCATTTATAAAAAACAGCTCGACGCTGTACGTACTGCGGAGATTGAATCAGCTGAGCTTGATGCGTATTTCGCCACACATCCCGGAATTTTGCGTAAAAACGTTGATGATAGTGCAATGACGGGGCTTATGCATCTTCCTGAAGGGGTGATGATGTATGCTGCTCGACCAATTATACGGAGCGACGGTACCGGGCCGGTGCGTGGGACGCTTGTCTTTATTAAAGTGGTTGATGATGAAACTGTTTTGAGTTGGCGGGAGCAGACCCATTTAGATTTCGAGCTCTTTCACTATGATGACGCAGACATCCCTCTCGATGTTCAACAGGTTTCTGAGCGCATCGTAGCGAATGATCAAATTGAGGTCATTCCATTGTCATCCGAAATTTCAGAGGCTTTTGCTCTCCTGCCTGATAGTGACGGTAAGCCGATCCTCATTCTGCGATTAGAAAGTCCACGAGCTGTATTTTTGAATGGACAGCAAACTATTGGGGCGTTTACGGTTATTTTTGTCATTTTCTCAGTTTGTTTCTACCTCATCGTTGCCGCTTTGCTTGAAGCGGTGGTTGTGCGATTTTTAATTCGATTAAACAATGATCTAAAACGGATTAGAGACACAAAAGACAAAATGGGTCGTGTCGATGTGCTAGTTGCGGATGAGATTGGTGATTTAGCCCTTTCGATTAATGCGCTCTTATCGGAGTTGGCGGTGGTTCAAAATGGATATAAACAAAAAAATTCAGAGTTGATAAAACAGGTAAAGCTTGTCAATGAGGCGAAACGGTCAATTTCTCAACTTGCCGAAGATTTGGAGAGACAGAAGGGCGTGGTCGAGCAGACGGTTATTTTGCGCACGAAAGAATTAAGCGAAGAAAGGTCGCGACTTTTGGCGTCCATCCAGAGTCTTCAGTTGGGTTTTGGATTATTTGATGCTGAGGGCAATTTACTTTTAGAGAATTTAACGCTACGTAAGGTATTGGGTTTACGAAAAAAGAAGGTCACACTCTCTGATATCGGTAAACTTTTTCCCGAATCAACGGTTTTTCAGTCGCATATTGACGATTGCTTGCGTCTCGGAACGAGTTTTCAGCTCAAAGACGTCGCTTTCGGCGATAAATACCTTCAGGTGTTCATGAACGTGGTGGAGGACGCGAATTTGCCTGGGAAGAACATTGGCGCCGTACTTGTGATTGAGGATGTGACGGCGGCTAAACTTATTGATAAGGCTAAGAGTGAATTCGTTTCGGTGGCGTCTCACCAGCTCCGGACCCCATTGTCGATTATTAATTGGTACCTCGAATTGTTGGAGTCTGGTGATTCCGGAGTCTTGGATCCTGAACAACGTACTTTTGTTGAAGAGATCGCAAAGAGCAGTAAGCGTATGGTGATGCTTGTAAATACACTGCTTGATGTATCGCGGCTTGAGCTTGGCTCTCTAAAGCTTGATGAGAAGCTGACAGATGTGTCTGCTGTTGTGGCGCATGCAGTGAATGAATTGCACTATAAAGTTGAGGAGCAAAGGCTTAAGGTAACTACCGAATTTGCGAAAATTCCAAAAATATTCCTTGATGACAAGCATTTTGAATCAGTGGTGCAAAATATTTTTGCTAATGCGCTCAAATACACCCCTGAAGGGGGAGAGGTTCGATTGAGTGTCGTTGAATTATCAGCCGGAGAGAAATTTGGCGGAAAAAACTTTCCCCAGCAAGTATCGCTGTTGAGGTATCTGATACTGGATACGGAATTCCAAGGCAGCAACAGGATAAGATTTTTGACAAATTTTTTAGAGCAGATAATGTGCTTGATAAGGACGAGCCTGGAACTGGACTCGGTTTGTATATTGCAAAATCGGTCATTGAGGCGATGGGCGGAAGCATTTGGTTCGTATCTCGAGAAGGCGAGGGGTCGACTTTTTACATCACTGTTCCAAAGCGAACTGAGAATAAATAATCCATACGTATGCCTGACGGAAACAAGCCAAAGATTTTAATCGCTGACGACACGGTAGCAATCGCGGATGTTTTTAAGATGAAGCTTGAGACAAGCGGTTTTTCGGCTGCGGTAGCGAAGGATGGGAACGAGGTGCTTAAGGCGCTTGAAACAGAAACTTTTGATTTGATTCTGCTTGATCTCATGATGCCAAATCTTGATGGCTTTGGTGTGCTTGAAGCGATGCAGCAAAAGGGTATCAAAATTCCTGTTATCGTCACTTCAAATCTTGGGCAGCCTGAAGATGTAGAGCGAGTAAAGAAGCTTGGCGCAGTAGATTATTTCTTAAAAGCGGATGTACCTCTGTCTGAAATGGTTGAACGGATTAAGAAAATTTTAAAGGTTTAGATGCCACATTGAAGCGATAGTCCCGAATTTTGTTGCCAGGTACTGATCACATTTCCGATTGCGGTTTCAATTTCGGTGAGGATGTGTTCGTTATCGGTATCGAGCTGCGGTTGTGTATCGTCGCTGTGAATTGCGAGCGAAGCGCGAAGTCCGTTTATATTTGTATTGGCTGCACAAAATGCATTCTGAATGCTTGAGTTGTCGCCGCCACCTTCCATCACGTCGATAACGTTTGTGAGGCTGGCTTGTGAATTTACTCGTAGATTACTAATTCCGTCGTAGTCTGCGCCTGAGCGGAGCGTATAGAGCCAATCAAATTTAGGCATCACACTCTCTAAAGTTGAACGCACCTCTGCGTATGGGTTCGGGGCCACTTCTTCAATGGTGGGCTCAGGTTCTGTAACCTCAACCGGCACATCAATTATTCCTGGAAGGTCATTTATAAGAGGGGTGTCGATGATTTCTTCCGAGGGAGTATTGATTTGAGGAGTATCTATGTTTCCTGCAACGTCTGAAGGAACGATGCTGTCAACAATTTCGGGCGTTATTGCTTCTGGTTGAGTTTCTTCTGGGATCACTTCAGTTTGACTGACATCTATCGTTGGATCAGCAAGTTGATCGCCTTCATCTGCCGTGGCCACCGAGCTTGATTCTGTAAATAGGCTACGAATGACCTGAGTGAAGACTTTTGGAGAGTCTGGACCTGCGTATGCGCTAATGGTCAATGCAAACACGATCGCGGCGATGACGCACGTTCCGGCTAAGATTAATGTATGTTTCTTGTGCTTCAGGAAGGTCGGCATAGAGGGCTTCAGAAGGGAATTTAGCAATGCCAATATTTGCACTCATTTTACCATGTGTCCGCCTGTTTTAACCGTATATTTTGCAGTCAGGTTATTACCCTTGGAACTTTTTGGAAATTCCGCTAGCATGGTGGCTATATGTCTTACGATCACAAGGGGATTGACGCCAAATGGCAAGCACGTTGGGATGAGACCCAAATTTTTGCTGCCAAAGATGGATCAGAAAAAGAGAAATTTTACGTGTTAGTAGAATTTCCGTATCCGTCTGGAGCTGGGCTTCACGTGGGGCACCCGAGAAGCTATACGGCGCTTGATGTGGTCGCAAGAAAGAAGCGCATGGAGGGGATGAATGTTTTGTTCCCAATGGGCTGGGACGCTTTTGGTTTACCTGCAGAAAATTACGCTATCAAAACGGGTGTCCATCCAAGTATCGTTACCCGTGAAAATATCGATAACTTCCGCCGTCAGTTAAAGGCAATTGGATTTAGTTTTGACTGGTCTCGTGAAATTGATACCACTGATCCCAAGTATTATCGCTGGACGCAGTGGATGTTTAATCAGTTTTTTAAGGCCGGTCTCGCGTACAAGGCGAAGGCGACGATTAACTGGTGCCCTAAAGACAAGACGGGTCTCGCAAATGAGGAAGTTGTTGGGGGAGCCTGTGAACGCTGTGGAACGCCGGTTGAGAAGCGTGAGAAAGAGCAGTGGATGATTGCGATTACGAAATATGCAGATAGGTTGATCGATGATTTGAAAGACGTCGATTATTTGCCGAAGATCAAGAAGCAACAGGAAGACTGGATTGGTCGTTCTGAAGGTGCCGAGATTGATTTTGAGTTGAGCTTTACGTTTAAGCCCGAGGCGAATGCTAATCGTGGTCCAAACGGGGAGAAGGCGGCGTTCACCGTTTTTACAACTCGACCAGATACCATTTTTGGAGTGACGTATGTCGTGCTCGCTCCAGAGCATTTGTGGGTGAAGTTGGCGACGGATGATCAGCATGATGTCCTTGAGAACAAAGAAGAGGTGAAGGCTTATCTTGAAAGTGTTAAGGGCCGAGCTGATATTGACCGCACGAATGGCGAAAAAGAGAAGACGGGAGTTGAGCTTAAGGGCGTGAAAGCAATCAACCCAGCTACAGGTGAAGAAATTCCTATTTGGGTCGCGGATTATGTTTTGCCGAATTACGGAACTGGAGTCGTGATGGCAGTGCCGCAACATGATGAAAGAGATCGAGCCTTTGCTGAGAAATATCATTTGCCAATTATTGATCAGCCACTTGTATCTTTTGACGAGGCTCTGAAAAAAGCTAAAGGCCGCAAGAAGATCAACTATCGCCTCCGCGATTGGGTCTTTTCTCGTCAGCGATATTGGGGCGAACCGATTCCGCTCGTACACTGTGAGAAAGACGGTTGGGTGGCGATCCCGGATGATCAGTTGCCGGTTGAGTTGCCGAACGTTGAAAAATACGAACCGACAGATAATGGGGAGTCGCCACTTTCGGCTATTGAGAGTTTCGTGAATACCACCTGTCCAACCTGTAGTGGTCCGGCAAAGCGAGAAACCGACACTATGCCGAACTGGGCGGGGTCGAGTTGGTATTTCTTGCGCTACATTGACCCAAACAACGATCAAGCGTTTGCCTCGAAAGAAGCCTTAAAATACTGGACGCCGGTTGATTTGTATAACGGAGGCATGGAACACACCACGCTCCACTTGTTGTACTCGCGCTTCTGGAATAAATTTTTGTTCGACCAAGGTTTTGTGCCGACAAGTGAGCCATATGCGCGTCGTCACAGTCACGGTTTGATCATGGCCGATGATGGCACAAAGATGAGCAAGTCTAAGGGAAATGTTGTTAATCCAGATGAGGTGGTAGCTGAATACGGTGCTGACGCACTCCGTACCTATATTTTGTTCATGGGTCCATTTGAAGAACCTGTGCCATGGTCAACGAATGGCCTGATTGGCGTGCGTCGTTTCTTGGATAAGGTTGAGCGCTTAGCTGAGAAACTTGGTGACGAGTCGCCTGAGGTTACCAAAGCGCTTCACAAGACGATTCAAAAAGTGAGTGAGAATATCGACGGTTTCCGCTTTAACACCGCCGTTTCTGAGCTCATGAAGTTTGTAAATGTGGCGCAAGAAGGTGGGTCGATGTCCCAAGATAGTTTCGCAAAGTTCCTCACGCTCTTGTCTCCATTTGCTCCACACCTTGCAAATGAACTCTGGGAAAAGTTGGGAATGACGGGACTTGTGGAGGAGCAGCCATGGCCGGTGGCCGAGAAGGCATTGTTGGTTGATGATGAAATTAAAATCGTGGTTCAGGTGAACGGAAAGCTGCGTGGTAACCTTGTTGTGCCTGCTGAGATTAAAGACGCCGAGTTGATTGAGCTTGCCAAGGCGGATGAGAACGTGAAGAAATATCTGACAGGGGAGATTAAGAAAGAGATTGTTGTAAAAGGAAAACTCGTGAACTTTGTAGTTTGAAGTTCTTTACTACCCCGAGGATACGAGGGGTTAGGTCCCGGTTCAGTTGTATCCAATAACTGGCTACTAATTCCTCCTAACGTCGGAATGGTGTGAGGGCTGTAATAAAGAAAGCGACCCCGAGCATTATTCTGGCAAGTTTCCTTGTCGGTATCATTGTCGGGGTCGCTTTGCGTTCCTGGCTTCAGGCGGCGGAGATTTGGGTGGCAGTGATTGTTGTTGTCGATGCTGCGTTTATTTTGTTTCGACGTGCCGCCTGGAGGGACAGACTTTTGCTTATCGTTCTCGTGGTTCTTGGAATCGTGTCGGGCGTGTTGCGTTATGATGCTGCGTTGCCAGGCGCTCATTCAGTAGCTGCTGTCGTCGGGGAGCAGAGATTGATTCGTGGTGTGGTTGAGGAACGTGAAGGCGGTGTTACTTCGCAGCAAATTACACTTCGGAGTTTATCTGTGGATGAGGCTGCGGTTGCAGGCAAGATTCTTGTGTTTTCTCCGGGGTATCCAAAAATAGCCACTGGGGATACGGTGAGTTTTAGTTGCGACTTGGAAAAACCAGAGCCATTTGAGGGTTTTGCCTATGATCGATATTTGGCTACAAAGAATATTTACGCCACGTGTTTTGTTCGGGAGGTGCCATTTGTCGTGTCGACACTTACAGTGGCTCAACGACCACTGCTCGTACTTGATCGTGTGCATGAAGGTGTTGTTGCGGTCATCGATCGGACTTTTGGTGAGCCGCAATCGGCACTGCTTGCCGGACTTTTAATGGGTGATGATAACTTTAGCGATGAATGGAAAGAGCGATTCTTGCGTACAGGTACCTCGCACGTGGTAGCGGCATCGGGATCAAATGTTTCGATGTTAGCATTTGTGCTCATGGCGCTCCTCATCAGTTTAGGTTTTAGGCGACAGTACGCGTTTCCGATTATCGTAGTTGGCATTTTGGGTTTTGTTTTCATCGCCGGAGCCGAGGCCGCGGTAACTCGTGCGGGCATTATGGGTATTCTGGCATTGAGCGCAACACAACTGGGTCGCAAGACGACGCCGCGCAACCTCTTGCTTCTCACTGTTGCAATTATGTTATTGATTGAGCCAAGATTATTGCGTGACGATGCTGGTTTTCAACTTTCGGTATTGTCGACGGTTGGGCTTGTTACGATGTCGAAGTATTTTTCAGAAAAGTTTGCTTTCATGCCGGAGTTCTTAGGGATTCGTGAGGCCTTTGCAACGACAATCGCAGCGACACTGGCCACTTTACCAATTACAATCGGGAATTTTGGTGCGCTTTCAGTTATAAGCCCCTTTGTAAATTTGCTCGTGCTGCCGTTTATCCCGTATGCCATGCTTGCGGGAACAGTTGCTGTCATTGTTGGGATGCTCAATCAAGCCGTTGGAGCATTGGTAGCTGGGCCAGCTTGGTTGTTGTTGAGTTTAATGCTTGAGATTATTCAGGCCATGGCATCATTGCCGTTTGCAAGTTTAAACATTCCGATTTGATATGACCAATCGGGTTGCCAGCATTGTTGGAATAATTGGGGTGGTTGTATTTTTGGTATTCAGCAGCGTGCACTTTGATTCAGCAGTGAAAATTTGGGTTTTCGACATCGGTCAAGGTGATGCGATTTTTATCGATGGACCTGAGAAACAGATATTAATTGACGGTGGGCCGGACGCACTTGTACTTGAGCGTTTGTCGTCAGTTATGCCGTGGTGGGATCGTTCAATCGACATGGTATTGAATACGCATCCACATGCCGATCATTTAGTTGGGCTACTGCCGGTACTTGAGCGATACAAGGTTGATGAAGTGTTTGATGCAGGGGAGGGATACAACACCCCGGAGTTTCAGGAGTATGTGAAGCTTGCTGGGGAGAGACGGGAGATTATTGCAGCCGGTGACGTGATTGATCTTGGTGGGGGAGCGACGCTTACAGCGCTCTGGCCGTCAGAACCGTATCACGATGTTTTGCTTAATGATCCAAATGATGGATCGCTCGTTGAACTCTTTCAGTACGGTGAAAAAACGATGCTGCTTACTGGAGATGCTGGTATCGCTGAAGAGAATGGGTGGGATGTCGGGGATATTGATATTTTGAAAGTGGGCCATCATGGTAGCGATACCTCGACTTCTCAAGAG
Source organism: Patescibacteria group bacterium (assembly GCA_030916555.1). Classification (GTDB taxonomy): domain Bacteria; phylum Patescibacteriota; class Patescibacteriia; order UBA9934; family UBA9934; genus JAGORL01. The sequence goes on from JAUPWK010000026.1 coordinate 8,191, forward strand.
TTCGTTGATCGCACGACACCTGAAGTAGCGATTATCTCGCTCGGTCAAGATAACGACTACGGCCATCCGAGTAGTTTTGTGTTAGATCGTTTACTTCGATCCGGTGCAGCTGTGTATCGAACCGATGAGCATGGTTCAGTAAGGATAAAAATATTGGGAGACGAATATTTTATAAAAACTTTTGCCTTTTAAACGACGTCACCCGATCTCGCGAGACGAGATCGGGTGAGGAGCGATTATTCCCGAAACGCATGACACTGAATGTGCGGGCTCCGGGAGTAGTCCGGTATGGAGAGGTCGGGCGCGAGCTGTCGCAGCTGGTTCTCTAGATGCGCGACCGTCTTAGCACTTACCAGGTAGGTGACGGTATCGGCCGCGATGGTTTGGTCCAGTTGGGCAAGCTCGAGGAGCTCGTCGGTTATCACGCGTGCGACCGCCTGTTGGCCGGTGTCAGTCAGTCTTTCCAGCCGCCGGATAGCTGCCTCCCGTCGGGAGTACTCGCGATTGGAG
>JAUPWK010000027.1 GCA_030916555.1 Patescibacteria group bacterium
CTCCAGAAGCCGGGCTTGTTGATTTTGGATGAGCCAACCAACCACATTAACTTCCGCCATCTTCCCGTCATTGCTCGAGCTTTAGAGAAATACGAAGGTGCCATGATCATGGTCAGCCACGTTCCAGACTTTGTCAGTCAAATCAAATTCGGCCAAGAGTTAGATTTAGGCAAATTTTTGAACACTTAGTGACTTGTAAGAAAGCCGGGAAAGGTGCGTAATATAAGGTGCCTATGGATCCCGGCCTGAAGGATGAAGAGCTGGTTGCTCAGGTACTTTTGAATAAGGATAAATTTCGTGACTTGGTTGAGCGCTATCAACATAAGTTAATGAGATATATTTTTAGAATTGGCGGGAAAGATGCAAGTGAGGACTTGCTTCAAGAAGTGTTCATAAATGCCTACCAGAACTTAGCCGGATTCGATCAATCCTTATCGTTTTCGTCTTGGATCTACCGGATTGCGCATAACGTCGTGATTAGCCACTTCCGCAAACAAAAAGTTCGTCCTGAAGGAAATCTGCACATTGATAGTGAAGACGTGCTCGCCAAGCTCTACGGCGATGACGACGTTGAAGCAGCGGCAGATGGACAATTGAATGCCGAGCGATTACGTAAGGCGATGGAGAAGCTAAAACCGCTGTATCGCGATATTCTCGTGTTGCGGTATTTTGAGCAATTTGAGTATCAGGAAATATCGGACGTGCTCAGGATTCCCATGGGATCGGTCGCTGTATCCTTGCACCGGGCTAAGAAGCAATTGCGTTCACTCTATGACCACCACGAATAAACCGGATTTTGCCACGCTTGTCATGGACAAGATCGAATCTGAGCACATCAAGACCTACTCCAGGCTCTGGTTTGTGGCGCATGACGTACTGTTTTGGGTATGTTGGTTTATTTCCGCTTTATTTGGGGCGCTCGCACTTGCAGCCACTCTCTACATCCTGACCAGCTTGGATGCCAAAATGTATTTGATTACACACGATTCGATTTTTACGTATCTCTTTGATGTTCTTCCGTACGTTTGGATGATCTCGTTTGCGCTTATGTGTGTGGTGGCACATATCAATTTGCGTCATACGCCTCGAGGGTACAAATATTCCACGTGGTTATTGGTACTGCTGAACATGAGCGTGACGATTATCTTGGCCCTTCTCTTGTTTGTCACCGGTCTTGGACGATTACTTGATGAGCAGGCGGGCGCTCACATTCCGCATTACCAACCGGCCGCAGTCCGACAAGAAATGCGTTGGTTTAGGCCGGAGAGTGGCTTACTTATTGGACAAGTAATTTACGTTAATGATGCCACTCGATATTTTGTGCTCGAATCACCCCAAGCAACAGAATATCCCGTAGATGGTCGTTTGCTCTCCGCTGATGAATGGTTGCTTTTAGAAATGCCAAGCATGCAGGTACGAGTTATTGGAATGCCAGAATCAGAGAGTACATTTGTGGCCTGTGTTGTGCTACCGGCTTTGTCTGCAACTTCAGCACCTCTTGATGAGGGGCTGCGTGAAAGACTTTTTCATGGAACGCGTAGTATTGAATGTAAGGGCGTACGACCTTACGAACGTTTTGATGAGATTAACCATTGGTAGTCTATGAAAAAGACCCTTCTCATATTGCCGGCACTTATCATCCTGCTCGGGGTTGGTGGCACGGCTACGGTGTACGCGCGTGACTTCGGGCAAATTGAAGACCTCACTGCCGAGCAACAGGCCTCTCTTTCTACGGTTAAGGAACTCCTTGACCAAGGTAAATTTGATGAGGCTGAAAAGCTTGCAGCAGACGCCGGTTTGCCAGAACTCAAGCATGGCATGCGCATGCATCTTGATCCTGAGAAGAAGCAGGCTCTTGATGCCGCCTTGGATAGCGGTGATTACACTGCCTTTGTAACACTGAGTGCGGATGCACCTTTTGCCGACGACCTCACCCCAGAGATCTTTGCGCAGTTGGTGGAAGCACATACACGCATGGAGGCGAATGATGTGGACGGGGCCAGAGAGATTTTAGATGGCCTTGATCTCCACATTCCAATTCCAGGTGGGCATCGCGGGTTTCATGAGGGCCGTGAACATGAACCCATGGAATTGACCGATGAAGAAAAAAATCTTCTCGATCAAGCGCACACCTTGCGTGAAAGCGGTGACGAAGAGGGCGCAAGAGCAATTCTAGAATCCTTGGATCTGCCGCAACCCCCAATGCGTGCTTTCCATCGATAAATCAAAAACCAGCCCATGTGGCTGGTTTTTTGATTAAGAAACTTTTTCAATTGTATACAGAAATTTTTGATCGTTGATACTGACTTCCACGATTTCTCCGGCGCCGTGTCCTATGAGGCTGGCACCAAGCGGGGAAGAATAAGAGATTTTGCCTTTGAAGGGGTTTGATTCAACGGAGCCAAGGATTTCAAAGACCGTAGTTTTTCCCTGGTTCGTTAGGGTCACGGTAGAACCAATGCGCACCTTGCCGTCACTTTGCGATTGATCAATCGGGATGGCGTGTTTTAAGCGTTCTTCAAGAATAGTAATACGATCGTTAATGCGCCGCAGGTTTTGCTTAGCAAATTGATACCCTGCATTTTCAGATAAATCGCCCATTTGAGCCAAGCGAGCCACTTCTTCTGCGGCCGGACCACGTTGGCTTTTCTTGAGATTTTCAAGCTCACGCTCCATGGCCGTAATTTTGGCGGGCGTGAGGTAATTATCGATTTCTTGCCTTTGGATCCGCTCTTTTTCGGCCTTTCTTGTAGGTAATCGCATGGGGCCATTCTACACTCTTTCATGAGATTGACAATTGGCCTAAAAAATGCTAGATTAGGGCGTTTTTTACCTCCGAAATTATGTCCCATGCGCCCACGTTACATGCTGCATCCACGACCGAAAATTCGGCCTCAACTTTGCCATTCGTGCGCAAGTGGGGAATTTTGGTGGTGCTTAGCTTGGCGCTGGCGATTATTATTTTGGATACGACAATTTTGAACGTGGCGCTTTCAAGCATTATTCAAGATTTAGATACTGATATTCAGAGTTTGCAGTGGGTGATTACTGCCTACTCACTGACTTTGGCGGCACTTACTATTACCGGCGGTCGCATGGGCGATATTTTTGGCCGTAAACGCATGTTTGTGTTTGGGGCCTTCTTATTTGCAGTTGGATCCTTTCTGGCTTCGATTAGTACCACGGTTCCCATGCTTATTTTGGGTGAGTCGATTATTGAGGGTATTGGTGCAGCCCTCATGATGCCGGCCACTGCCTCACTCCTTGTCAGTAACTTTAAAGGACAGGAGCGCGCTGTTGCTTTTGGAATTTGGGGAGGAATCGCGGGCGCATCAGTAGCCCTTGGTCCGGTTTTGGGTGGATTTTTGGCCACCAACTACAGCTGGCGTTGGGGCTTCCGTGTTAACTTGATTGTCGTTGGTTTGCTCATGATCGGATCATTATTGATTCCACGTGGTAAGGAAGAGAAGCAGAAATTGAGTTTAGATCTGCTCGGGGTGTTGTTATCGGCGACCGGAATGTTGTCGTTAGTCTTTGGAATTATTGAATCATCAAAGTACGGCTGGTTTAAGGCAACCGAGGTGTTTAGTTTATTTGGCCGCGACATCGTTTTGCCTGCGAATATGTCGATCGTACCGGTCTTTATGTTGGCCGGCACCGTGATACTTTGGCTTTTCATGGCGTGGGAACGTCAGCGCGAAGCTACGGGTAAGACGCCGCTTGTGTCCATGGAGATTTTTAAAAATCGCATGTTCACGTCTGGAATTTTTACAAGTGCCACAATGGCTCTTGGTCAGACCGGGCTTATCTTTGCGTTACCAGTATTCTTACAATCAGTGCGTGGACTCGACGCTTACCATACTGGTTTGGCGTTGTTACCAATGTCACTAGGACTTTTGATCATCTCACCGCTGTCTGCTCTGCTTGGCCGCAAAATCCCGTCAAAATACTTGATTAACTTTGGTTTGTTCTTAAATGCGGTTGCGTATCTTATTCTTTGGTACACGTTAACGGTTGATACCACCGCTTCGGATTTAATCCTTGGGCTTACTGTTTATGGTGTTGGTATGGGATTTGTTATGTCCCAGATTAACAACATTACTCTTTCAGCTGTACCGGTGGAGCAAGCAGGAGAGGCCTCTGGCGTGAATAATACCTTGCGTCAGGTTGGCTCAACGCTTGGTTCCGCGATCATGGGTGCTGTGCTTGTGGGTGCTCTTGGCACACAGCTCGTTCAAGGAGTGGAGAAGAGTGAGGTGATCCCTGAGGCCATGAAACCAGAATTGGCGCAGATCGTAGAAACACAATCATCAAACGTTCAGTTTGGAGGGGGAGCACAGTTAGATGGAAGTTTGCCGGCCGCGCTTAAGGCGGAAATTGTTGTTATCGGTCATGAGGCTACGGTTGATGCCGCGAAGCGGACACTGGTATTTGGTGCGTTATTTGCTTTCCTTGGCTTGTTTGTCTCCATGATTACCTTGCCAACGGTCAAACCGACTCCACATGTAAAGAAAATCGCGCTAGTTCAGTCGACCCCTGCGCCTGAACCGCTCACAACCCAGCTGGTAGCTGAATTGATCAGTGCCGATCAGAAGAATGTAGCGGCGGGTGGGCTAGGACTTGGAGGAGCGGTGAAGAAGTTGATTGCTGGATCCACTTCAATCAAGACGAGCGTCGTGCCTTCAGTTGAGCTCCCTGATGAGCGTACGCGCCAGGCGCAAGTGTTGTGGGAGAAGGGCATTGGAACACATTTGGGTTATACAGATTTTTCTGCGTATCTCGCCAGTCTGCCTGTAATGCCTGCTGCGTTTGCGGATGCACATAGTTATTTTGATAAACCCGTACTCGTGGATGCTCGAGTATCAGCTAACGCGCTTACACAGCTCCTGGATGTGCGTGTGAAAAGCGGATCAGAACATGAAACACTTGCATCACTTGATGTCGCTGTTTCGGCGTATTGGATGCGCGTCCACTTGGGCGATGAACGTAAAGGTAGCGTTGCTGCACGTGTCATTTCGAGTCTTCGTGAGGATGAGGTTGGCTTGACCGTCGGCGAGGGGCTGGCGTTGTTTGTGCAACACCCAAATGTGTTTGCTGAAAGCTATTTTGATCTCCTCGCTAGCCCGCATGATACGAAACCGGGCACGACGGCCTGTCTTGGAAAGTGGCCAATACAAGCGGAAATTCGTTGGCGATTTGTCCATGTTCCTGAAATAGATTGCCAGGTGGTTACGCGCGAACGAGCGTAAATTTAAAGAAGTCCCCGGAGAGCATTGACTTTTTTGCGGAAATAGTGTATAGTATTCGCGCAAAAGAGCCCTACGTGGAGATGGACAGAATTTCCGCAGTAAGCGTTATTTGCGGTAATTATTTACACATCATTTTATGATGACAGGTACAATCAAGCGTTTGACTGACAAGGGTTTTGGTTTCATCACCCCTGATGAGGCTGGCGCTAAGGACGTGTTCTTCCATTCTTCTGCTCTTATCGATATGGTATTCGATGAGCTCCGCGAAGGTGACAAGGTGTCTTTCGAGACTGAGGATTCTGAGAAGGGTCCTCGCGCTGTAAACGTACAGCGCGCCGCCTAAGAGCCAACCAGGCTTTTAAGAATAAACTCGACTCTTCGGAGTCGAGTTTTTCTTTTTGTGTTTTTCTGTTACCATCGCGACCATGTCTCGTCCTCTTATTGAAGTTAAAGGTTTACGTAAAAGCTACGGCAAGCAGCTTGTTTTTGAGAACTTGTCGATTGTTATCTCTGAAGGCGAAAAGATCGCCTTGATTGGACGCAACGGAGCCGGCAAATCTACGCTTCTGAATATTCTCATGGGGCTTGAGGAAGCGGATGGTGGGGAGGTGAAGCTGTTGCCGTGGACTAGCCTTGGTATGGTGGCGCAGCACGAAGTTTTACCTAATGATTTGACCACGGAAGCTTATCTTGAGGAGCGCGGTGGCAAAGCGGCTTGGGAGGTGCGCAAGTTGGCAGCCAGATTCGGTCTGGGTGCACCGGAACTGAGCAAGGCGCCAGGTGAACTTTCTGGTGGTTACCAGATGCGTGTGAAGATTATTGCCATGCTCCTCCGGGAGCCGAGCCTACTCTTACTTGATGAGCCGGTGAACTATCTCGACTTGTCGACACTTTTGTTACTGGAGCGGTTTCTGGCTGATTACGAAGGTAGCTTTATCATGACCGCACATGATAGGGAGTTTTTGCAAAATACCTGTACGCATACGTTTGAAATCGAGCACGGTGAACTTACGGATTATAACGGTCCGGTGGAGGAATATTTTGCTTGGAAAGAAGAGCAGCGTCAGTTTCAACTGCGCACGAACAAGCGTTTAGCAAAAGAGATCGCTCATCATCAGGAATTCGTGGACCGCTTTCGCTTTAAGGCCAGCCAAGCTTCACGCGCACAAAGCAAAATCAAACATATTGCCAAATTGCGGAATCAAGTGAGTTCTTTAAAGGCCGATCTCTCCACGGCGCGCATCATGATTCCTACCCCGCATTTTATTGACGGGACGGCGGTGAGGGTGGAGAAGCTCACTATTGGTTATGCTGAAAAGGTTATTGCTACGGATATCTCTTTTGAACTACGCCGGGGAGCAAAAGTGGTGATTGCCGGAGAAAACGGAAGAGGAAAGTCGACGTTGTTAAAAACTCTGGCGGGAAAAATTCCTGCACTTGGTGGCACGTATAAATGGTGGCATAACGCCAGCCTTGGGTATTACGATCAAAAAACCGACGCCACACTAACGCCCACAGATACCGTGCTTGGGTATCTGACGCGTATGGCGCCGGTTATGACTCCAGCAGAGAGAATCCTCATGATGGCCGGAAATTTCTTGTTTAAAAATGATGATCTTGAAAAGACGACAAGTGTTCTCTCCGGTGGTGAACGCGCCAGGTTGTGTTTGGCTGGAATCTTGCTCAAAGAACACAACGTCCTTATGTTGGACGAGCCAACAAACCATTTGGATGTGGAAACTGCCGAAGCTTTAGCGCTAGCCCTTAAAGAGTACGGCGGCACGGTAATTTTTGTGTCACACGCACGTACATTTGTGAACGCGCTCGCGGAAGACATTTACGAAATCCGTAATGGGAGTCTCAGGCATTACACTGGCACGTATGAAGATTACGTTAATGACTTGGCGCACGCGGTTGCTCCTGAACCAGAGGCTGAGACCGCTGCGGATCGAGCTGAGATGACAAAACTTAAAGCCGAGGCTCGTTTACTTTTGAAAGAGAAACAGCGCGCTCAAGATAAATTGACGACAATGATTGATAAGCTAGATAAAGAGAAGAGTAGTATCCTGGCATATTTTTTTGAAAACCCTACGGATTACGCCACTGAAAAATCTCGGCGATTGATTGAATTAAATGACGAACTTCTGCAACAAGAAAAGGCCTGGCTTAAACTGCAAGAAGAGATTGAGCAATTGCGTAAAACGTAGTGTCAGTGGCGGCATGAGGAGAAATGTCGTATGCTTTTACTATATTTCCTAATGTTTTGAAATTGTGAAGATTACTCCTCGCGTCATTTGGATAAGTTTAGCCATTGTTATCCTGGCTTTGGCGGCATGTTTACTCATGGTGGGGTATTGGCCATCCTTGGGCCATTTGGTGGGGTTAGGTACGCCACGTGACCTTGGAGTGACGTTTACTGAGGAAGACTACACAAATGCGCACACCAAGCTGTTTGGAAGCGATAATCCACTTGAGGTCTCAGATTCCTTTACGGATGCAGAAATGTCTGCCTTGCTGAATAGCTGCACGGGCGGCGCCTGTCTTTTGCGTGATGTCCAGGTGCGGACGGATTCGAATGATCGGGTAGCTATTTCCGGATCAATCCAAAAGGACAAAATTTCCGAAGCTATGCTTGCAAATGGAGTTGATCCAGCGCTCAACTCTCTACTCCTCTATTTGCCGGCTGAGGCACCGTTCTACGCAGAGGTGGAGGTTCAAGGTCAGGACGATGTACTGGTGCTCGAACTCATGACCGCACAGTTGTCAGGCTTCGGAATGCCAGCTGAGATCTTACGCGAAATCAACGCAGAGTTAAGTCAGAGTTTGAATGAATATTTGGCCGCTTTGCCCGGAACACAAATCACCAACATTCATGTTCAAAACGGAAGTATCCAATTGAACGCCGACCTATCTGAGATTCAGTTGTAATTAAAAAATCCCCCTCACGTGAGGGGGATTTTACTTTAGGCTGATTTTCGTTTCTCGCTTTCTTCAATTCCGTTTTCGGATTCGGCTTCAATCATACTGCGGAGTGCTGCTCGGCGAGCCTCTGCCATTTGGGCAGAGAGCACCATTGGTTCCTCTTCATCACCCTCTATTTCAAAGGCAGTATCAGCGACTCTTTCTTGGCCCTGTTCGAGCATTTTTTCAGCTCGATTTTTTGCCTCTAGACGAGCTGCTTTCTCTTGTGCCTGCTTTGCCTTTACGCGTTCAATGGTTTGCTGGATGTCATTGCTGCTTCCGGTGTTATATTGCATCTCACCAGTTGGCGTTTGTTTGCCTTGGCGCGTCTCTTTGATGTGACTTGATCTGCTCCCAACGTTTTCACCAGTTTCGCCCATGTCTTCGAGTGACATGCCTTTGGAGCGTCCAAGATCAGCAACTTTCTTAGCTTCTCCAGCTAGGTATGCTTTACGACTCTCTGCACTACTTCCAAAACTTTCTACACCTCTTACCATAAAATAGAGTTAAGAATTGCCTATAATTTACCATGAATACTCCCAGATTCATTTGATCTGTACACAGTAAATAAAAAACCCGAGCACAAGGCTCGGGTTTTGGCTATTCAGCCATTTTTACATTTTCGTTGTAGATGGTGATTGGTGGCTGCGCACGAGCTTCATCAATAACGCTTTGTACAAGAGGAATAACGATGTGGTCACTGTAGACTGGGTCTGTATCAGAGTTTTTGGTTACGGGGAAGCTGAGCGCTGGGATGAACAGAAGCTCAGAATTGTTGTTCGTATAGGTGTAGTGGCTGGTAAGGATGACCTCAGGAGTTCCAAGTTCAATCTCGACGGTTTTCGTCACGCCTTCCATGGGGTAGTAGTAAAGCCCGCCATGTGATGCAAGATTTAAGATTTCGGCACTATCACGTTCGAGCTCATAACTTGATTTGTCGTAGGTACTAGCTACATTGATGGTCAGACTGACGACAGCCTTGGTGCGCATGTTGACCATGGCAAACAGGCCATAAGCAGATCCGTCGCCGTTATAGGCAGGTTGACCCTCAAGGAGAAGCGGGTAGGTGATGTTGACGGTATCAGGGATATAGCGCATGCCGACAGGTTGTGAGAGTGCGTAAACAACCCCACGATCGTCAACTACGGGAGCGCCAAAACCTGTTGTATCAATATCATAGTCGGCGAGGAACTTGTTGGTTGTAGCGATAGCATCTTCATTGCTCATGATGTCACTTTCAGTGAGAGGAATGTAATCGCCGCTAGAATAGCCCCAAAGTCCCTGATTGCCGTTAATTGAGATAACGCCATTCTCGGGATCAACATAAATGGTGTAGCCGTTATCAGCATCTTGCTTTACGTTAAAGGTCTGCAGCTTTGCACCTTTAAAGGCACTGATATTAAGCGGCCCAAAGGTGTCGCGAGTAAGATCTTTGCCAGAATTTCCGATATTGAGACCACCCGTTTTTTTGTAGACAGCATCAGATACACCGCTCAAGTCGAGCGCCTCTCCCTTATACGTGTATACGTATTCAATAACATCTCCGTAGTAGGGGTCAATTGGCATGCCTGGGGCCATGAGTTTTGTGTCGCTCGTTGGGGCTGGGACGGCACTGGCGGCTGTACCGCCGCCACCCATGCCAACGGTGGTTGATGAACGTTCGCTTAAGGCTCCATTGGCTGAGCTGGCGTCACTGCTTAAAGTGCCAAAGGCGGCCTGGCCAAGGTTAGTAATCTTTGGGAGTCCTGACAATGAACTGAGCGAGAAATCTGAAAGACCCGTGCTTGATTGAGAGAGTTTATACGTCACTGGTACTGCAATGAGTAACGTAATCAAGCCGCCAAGACCGGCAAAGGCGAATTTGTGAAAGGCAGGAGATGACATAGCGAGTGATGAAGAATGAGATGAAGGTGTAAGCAGTTTACGACGTAATTCTGCGGTGAAGTTGGCGTCTAAAGGTGTTTCTGGCTTTAGTTTGAGCAAGGCTTCAAGTACGGGGAGAAGCTCTGCCTCTTGGGCTTCGAGACTTGGATCGAGCGTGTACAGGTCTTTGAGTATGTCTTTTAGTTTAGGATCCATATGGGGAAGAAAGATGGGGGAGATACATGAGGGTGAGAATAAGGATACTGGTGAGGGCGAGACGGAGTTCCTTGATGGATCGGGAATACATCATTTTGCAGTTGTCTTCAGTTTTGCCCACCGCAGCGGCAATGGTTTTGTATGGCAACTCTTGCCAGACTCGCATGAGAATAATGTCGCGTTTGATTGAGGGGAGTGATTTGAGGTAGGTCTGAATCTTCTCAAGTTGGAGATGGTGTTCTGTGTCCTCCATAATGTGAGCGTGGCTCGGAAGATCAAAAGCGTCATCAATGGAGTCATTTGGTCTGATTGAGCGGTAATGATCAATGACCGTGTTTCTCGCAATGGCGTAGAGCCAACCCGCAAACGAACCTTGTTCCGTTTGGGTGTACTTTTTGAGATTACGGAGCGCCTTCATGAAGACGATGCTTGTAAGATCCTCGGCGGTTTCTCTTTGTGAAGTTTTGTAATAAATAAAGGTGTAGAGTTTTTCTGCATACACGTCATAAAGTTCGCCAAAAGCTTGGCGATCCCCATTTTGACTGGCATGGATGAGCTCGTCCTCGGTTCTTAGCATAGGTACTCCACACCATGATAAACGATAGACAGGAAGAAAGGTAACGTGTAAGCTTTTATTCGGCCAATCTTGGAGGAAAGAAGATGCCAACGCAACAAGCAAAAGAACACATGGAGGAGCCGAAAACCGATGACCGAAAGCCAAGGGCGAAGGCGCGGCCTGAGCGTCTGCCCGTATACGTGGGCGACTCCACCTTTGGCGGCGTGTTCCAGCGCCCCGACGAGTCCAACGCGGAATTCGCGTACCGCCAGGACTTTTTGAGCAACTGGTGAGCGCCGCTTGTGATCGTTTTACACCCCGTGGACCGTGCCACGGGGTTTTCTTTTACTTGGGTTTACGGTATGGTCGGGCCTGTATGATTCCACTTCACGTTCAGGCGGTTAGTAAAACTTTTCACCCTCCCAAGCGTCCAAAGGTTGAGGCGCTTAAGAACGTTTCCTTGAAACTGGAAGCTGGAAAAATTCATGGTTTACTTGGACCAAATGGGGCTGGTAAATCGACCCTGATTGGTATGATCAGCGGCACCCTGATTCCGGATGTTGGAAGTATTGAAATCTTTGGCGTCGATATTTTGAAGCAGGTCCGTAACGCAAAAATGCTCATGGGTGTTGTGCCGCAGGAGATCACGGTTGAAATGGCGTTTACGGTGCGTGAGGTTTTGTACTATTTTTCTGGCATGTACGGAGTGCCTGTCAAAGAACGGAATCCGCGGATTGATGCTGTGCTGGCAGAGCTTGATTTAACGGACAAGGCAGAAGAGCGCGCGCGGAATTTGTCAGGAGGTATGAAGCGGCGCTTGATGATTGCAAAAGCAATTTTACATAAGCCGAAGTTTCTTATTTTAGATGAGCCAACCGCAGGTGTAGATGTGGCCTTGCGACAGCGTATTTGGCAACTGGTTCGGCGTTTGAATGCAGAAGGCACGACGATTTTGTTTACCACGCACTATTTGGAAGAAGCCGAGCAGCTGTGTGACAGCATCACGCTTATTAATCATGGCAAAGTGATCCGTGAAGGGAATTTGAAGGAGCTTCAAAAAGAATTTGCGCAGAACACCATTCACTTTGAATTGTTCGACACCAGTGTGGAGCACCTGCCAAAGGTGAAGGCGGTGGGGGTTGAATTTGAATATCCGCTCGTTGATCTTGAAGCCGATATGCACGCCATCACTTCTCATTACAACGGCAATTTAAAATCGATAAAGTCCGGAGCCGCTTCTTTAGAGACGATTTTCCTTGAATTGACGAAATAATATGACGTACATGTGGGCGCTGTATGCGCGTGAGGTTAAGCGTTTCCAGAAGTTGTGGATGGACACTGTTTTTAGCCCGATCGTGTCTACCGTGTTGTATCTGTCAGTGTTTGGAATTGTGGCCGGAGGTCAGATGGTGGGAGATGTGAACTACTTGTTGTTTATCTATACCGGATTGTTGGCCATGAATATGGTCAATAGCAGTTTTTCTAATCCTACCTTTGCTTTGATTATCGCCAAGAACACAGGCTCGATTATGGATTTGCAGTTAGTCCCTGTGCAACCGTGGGGGATTGGGATTGCTTATGCACTAGCTGCTGTTACGCGTGCGTTTATCACGATTGTGATTGCCGTTTTGTTTACGGGTTGGTTTATTCCGGGATTGTCTCTTGAGCACCCACTTTTGCTCTTGCTTGGCATGGTGCTCACCGGGCTTGAGTTTGGCATGCTCGGCGTGGTGTTTGGTATGTGGTCCAAGGGTTTTGAGTCACTTACCTTTATGACCACGTTCATCATGCAGCCGATGATCTTCCTGGCCGGTGTGTTTTATCCGATTGCCACTTTGCCAGCTCCTTGGGATACGGTCAGCATGTTTAACCCGCTGCATCACAACATTAACCTACTCCGTTTTGCAGTTACGGGGTATTCAGATGGCAACCCATGGCTGTCTTTAGCTGTGGTGACTGTACTTGGCTTGATGCTATTTGCTGGAATGCATGTCAGTACAGCGCGCAAAATTCGGTCCCTCTAAGGTTCAATCAACTGTAACTGCTTTGGCAAGATTTCTTGGTTTATCAGGATTGACGCCTTTGAGTACAGCCAACTCATAGGCAATAAGCTGCATGGGAACGGTGGCGAGTAGTCCTGAGAGTGAGCCATCTTTCGGTATGACAATGGTGTCATGCGCGATCTGTTCCGCAAGGCTTGGACGATCAGTGATAATAATAGTGCGGGCGCCGCGAGCTCTGACTTCTTCTGCGGCAGTACGCATGTGGTTCGCATGCTCATCATCCAGAATGATCAGGATCACCGGAGTGTTGTGTTCAATGAGCGCGAAAGGTCCGTGTTTGAGTGCGCCGCCCGGATAACCTTCAGCGTGCAGGTAGGTGATTTCTTTGATTTTAAGTGCACCTTCTTTGGCAATGGCCTCAGCATAGCCTTTGCCGAGAATAAACATGTGTTCGTGGTCAACAAGGGTTTTGGCAATTTCCTGACACTGCCCTCGGACTTTAAGAACTTCCTCCAGATTGGTCGAGAGTCGACGGAGTTCATCAATGAGCTGACGCCGTTTGGCGGATTCTTTTTCACGCTGTTCGGCAAACCAGATACTCATGAGTTCTAGGGCGGTAACTTGAGTAACAAACGCTTTGGTAGAGGCTACTGCCCGTTCACGGCCAGCGTTCAAGTACACGCCGCACTGCGTTGTTCTTGCGATAAGTGACCCTACCGCGTTCACAACGGAAAAGACAGGTATACCTATGTCTTGAGCCAGGATCACAGCGCGGTGGACGTCTTTGGTTTCTCCGGATTGTGAGATCACAAGGAGCCCGGCGCTCGTACTTGGAAAGTGTTGTGGAGTAAGTTCTGAGGCATCAATGACCTGTACGGTTTCAAAGGCTCTGAGTGCTTGCATGGTGCGAGCGGCATAGAGTCCGGCGTGATAAGACGTGCCACAGGCGGCAATTACCAGATGCTTGATTTGGGTTAATTCCTCCTGGCGTATCTCAAGGCCGCCGAGTTTAACTTCAGTTTCAGATTTGAGTCTGGCGCCGTGATTCAGGGTTCTTCTGACGGCTTCTGGTTGTTCTAAAATTTCTTTGATCGTCCAGTGAGGGTGCGGGTCTGGAGAGACGCTTACGCATTCTTCTGCAGCCTTTTCAAGGCGACTCAGATCTAAGCCTTCGCGGTTGGAACGAACAATGGCAATTTCACCATTTTGCAAGGCGATAAAATCACGAGTTGCCGCTCCAAAGGCTACCGGCTCTGAGGCGATGAACGCCTTGTCTTCGGCAACGCCGATAACAAGTGGGCTACCGTTTTTTGCGACCAAAATAGCGTCAGGGAGGAGGGGGGAGATGATAGCTAGCCCCCAGGTGCCTTCAAGTTGCTGCAAGCTGCTTTTCACGGCAGCAGTGAGATCAAGTCCATGATCAAGCTCATAGCCAATTAATTGGGCGATGACCTCGGTATCAGTTTGTGACACGAAGGTGATACCGGAGGCTTGGAGTTTATCTTTTAGGGTGGTGTAGTTTGTGATGACGCCATTATGTACCACAGCTACGCGCGCTTTTGTGTCTAGGTGGGGGTGAGCATTGGTATCAGTTTTGGCGCCGTGAGTGGCCCAACGAGTATGGCCAATCCCAAGTCGATGGCCAACGTGCCGCGCGGCAGCATCTTTCAATTTTTGAATCGCGTCACCACTTTCTCCACTGGCGAATTTTGTAATGACGAGTTCTTGGCTGGGGGAGAGAGTGGCGATACCGGCGGAGTCGTAGCCGCGGTTCTCTAGGATGGTTAATCCGTCAGTAATATGATTGACAGCGTCCTCTTTTCCAATAAAGCCGATAATTCCACACATATATGCAAACAATAAAGCGTGAAGTTCTTTGAGGATACTCCACGCTTTTTGTTTTGATAAATTTGTCTGGGGAAAAGTTGACAGCTAGTCAAGATCAAGTGGCTTGCGAAAG
>JAUPWK010000028.1 GCA_030916555.1 Patescibacteria group bacterium
CACCGGCCGCGGCCCTTTTCCCCAAGGGAGAAGGGGATTGGCTGGAGCTCTCCGGTTCGCGCGTTGATGATGCGCATCTCGTGCTCTGTGCTCTTATATCTTCGGAACGGCCGCCTTGGCTTTCGGACGCAGGTGAGGTTGATAGCCCACCATTGTCCTATCCGTTGAACTCGAGCATTCTGTCCTGCTGGACAGCGTCCGAGGCGCACAGGTTATGTGCCGCAGACGCTATTCAGCAGACGTCACGATGACAGAAAAATATAGCAGAAAAACAATGTTTTGTCAATAGAAAATCGTCATAAATTCGCTAATATGAGTTAAAAAAATGACCACTCGGACCGAGCGGTCATTTTTGTTTTTCGCGAGAAAAGACAAGGGTTTATCCCGTCAGTACAAAGTACCACCCCGAGAATGTTCCGACGATGAAACCAATAGCGAGGATCATGAAGAGTACGCCGTTTGCCTTGAACCACAAGGTGATTAGCTTGTCGCCGCTGCCTTGGGTAAGCGACTTCATGATTGAGCGATTGATTGGAAAGCTCCAGCCGTAAAAGTATTTTTCAGTACGTGTGCCTGCGGTCGGGTTCTTTTCGAATTTTTCAAGCGCAGCTTTGACTGAGCTTAATTTAAACATTGCCCTTCCGATTTTGAAAAGCATGTATGAAAATCCGAAGGAGACAATTGAGTAAATGATGATGTACAGAAACGGCATATGTTTAGCTCATTTAGAGTTCACGCGCCGTGAGTTCGCGCTTCTCTGCACGTAGATATGCAGCAAGAAATGCACCCATGGCGGTAATGTCGTCGTCGGTGGCGCCTGAGAGGGCTAATTGCATTGCGTGTTGTTGTTTGAGTGTTAAAAAGTCGACTGTGAGGAGCATTTTTTCTACGGCTTGGCGATTGGTCATAGATCTTCTTCAAAAGTGTCGATAGCGTCTTGGACTTCGGGGTCATTGAGCTCTTGCTGTCGTTTTGTCCAGATAGTTTTGATTCGTTCGTAAGCCGTTTTCATGCGCGGCCAATCTGCCCGAAGCTGGAGTGTGGTTTCAATTACATGACTCGGCATGATTCCGCCAGTACATAGTTCCAGCAGTTCTGAGCCAAGGGCGACGTTGAGGCTGACATCCGGAGAAGAGTCGAGCATTTTGATATCGAATTGTCGGGCGACAAGTTTACAGGCATCCGCGGTCCAAGAGGCGGCTTCGCCGACAACAGGGAAGAGATCCGCGACGCTAATACCGCTATTCACACCTGTACGCAAAAGAGCCTCAAGGCCTTTTCTGACCTCAGGATCTTTGGTGATTTCTAATAATCGATTCAGTCTCTCTGTGTAGGTGACGACTTCCACGGCTTCACGGATGGGTTCGTCTTCAACTCCAGGAATTTTTTCAAAATCAGATTCTTTCATACGCGGTAGCGCGGTTATTTTTGGACTTGCGTGTAGCGTTCTTCAATTTTCGACCAGTTGAGGTTCTTCATGTAGGCCGTAACGTAATTACCCTTTTCAGCTGGCACGTAATCTACCATAAAGGCATGTTCCCACATATCCATAGCCATAAGTACGGGGAGGCCAGCCAGGTGTCCAAGCTCGTGATCACTTACCCAGACGTTGTGGAAGGTTTGCGACTTTACATCAAAGGTAAGGAGTACCCAGCCGATACCACGCATCATGCCAATGGCGTGAAATTCATTGTGCCAGGCTTCAAGCGACCCCCATTGCTTTGCTAAAGCGTCTGCTAGCGAACCAACGATCTGACCATCGCCGCCAAGTGCTTCAAAATAGAGTTCGTGCAGACGCATGCCGTTAAATTCGAAGCCAAAGCGTCGTTTGAGTTCTGCGAGCGATAGGGCGTTTTTCTCACTGTCACCCATGAGCTCCGCGAGTTTGGCGGTAATGGCATTTACGTTTTTGACATAGCCAGCATACAGCTTGAGGTGGACCTCAATTTGCTTGGTGGAGAGGCCGTGAAGTTCCGGGAGATTGAAGACTTGTTCTGTGTAAGGCATAAGGTAGACTGTAGACAGTTAACGGTAGACAGATAAGTACTCATTCATTACTATCTACCATCTATTGCAAGCTGTCTACACGTTTATGCGCATTCTAGCCATTGAAACAAGCTGTGATGAAACTGCAGTTGCACTTCTGTCTGGAGAAGGTGATGTTTTGCGTTTAGAAAAGTCGATTATTCGTTCACAAATTGATTTGCATGAAACGTATGGGGGAGTGGTGCCTGAGGTGGCGGCACGGGAGCATTTGCAGCTCATGATGCCACTGCTTCATCAGGCGCTTGCGGATGGAGATGCGACGACGAAGGGGGAAGACATTGATGCGATTGCGGTCACGGCGGGACCGGGTTTGGCGCCGGCTTTGCGCGTAGGGGTGGAGACGGCCAAGGCCTTGGCGTGGGCATGGCAAAAGCCACTTGTGCCGGTATGTCATCTTGAGGGACATATTTATGCTTCCTGGTTAGCTTCAGAGGTTCCGCAGTTTCCAGCCTTGGCACTGATTGTTTCTGGTGGTCACACAGAGCTGGTACTCATGAAGGATCACGGTACTTTTGAGCGGCTTGGGGAAACTCTTGATGACGCTGCGGGGGAGGCTTTTGATAAGGTGGCCAAGATGCTCGGGCTTGGATATCCAGGTGGACCAAAAGTGGCTCAATTAGCTGAAACGGGAAACGTGAAGGCGTTTGATTTCCCGCGGGCCATGTTGGATAGAGATACCTTTGAGTTTAGTTTTGCTGGAGTGAAGACTGCAGTTTTGTATACGCTGAGAAAACATGAAGACAGGCTTGCTGACCCGCAATTTAAAGCTGATATCGCTGCCTCATTTCAAGAAGCGGTTGTAGATGTGCTCACGCATAAAACTTTGAAAGCTATTCATAAAGTAAAACCTGCCACAGTTATTCTGGCGGGTGGGGTGGCGGCGAACCTAGCGTTACGATCACGGCTTCAAGCGGTGTGTCAGGCGGTGGGGGTGCGATTATTTGTGCCTGAGCTTGTACACGCCATGGATAATGCCGCTATGATTGCAGTGGCTGGATACTTTAGGGCCTTGAAAGGGGATTTTGTAGACCCCATTTCCCTTCAGGCCGATCCCAACATGGATATCGTATGACGCATATTTCCTATTCTGCAGAAGACACACAGAAATTGGCTGCCGAGTTTGCAAAGTCGCTTAAGGGCGGCGAGTTTATTAGTTTGATTGGCGATCTCGGGGCAGGGAAGACTACGTTTACGCGTGGTCTTGTCGAAGCTTTGGGCGGCACAGTCCGCGTAAAATCGCCCACGTTCACGGTCATGAATGAATACCCCGTAGATGCCGGAGCTATCAAGCGCGTGGTCCATATCGATTTTTATCGCTTTTCTGACGCCAGCGAACTCGAAGCCTTGTCCCTTGAAGACGAACGCCGTCCGGATACCGTGATTTTGGCCGAATGGCCGGATGCTTTGAGAGATGTTGATTTTGATCCAGACATAAGAATTTACATGAGCCATAAAGATGGCGATGGACGTGAAATCGATATCAAATAACATTTACGAAGTATATGGCGATCAATCCCGAGTCATCCAGAATGCAGTTTTCTCTTCGTAAACAGGATTCAGAAAATGTAGATAAAAGTCGTGAACTTGCGAAGAGCTTCACTTCAGATTTATTTCAAAAAATCGAGTCTTCTGGTGGAGAGCAGCTGTCATCTGTGAATGAATTACTCAAGGTGCTTCCCTCCGAATCTTTTATCGTTCGTCGTGATGATCCATCTCGAGTGAAGGAGCTTTTGTCAGGTAAATCAGACATTGTTTTGACCCAGGATGCACGTTTAGGAGATGCTCCGTATGCAAATGCAGTTGAATGGAGGTCGAACGAGCGCAGCAATGGGTTAGAGCAGGCATTTCTTGAGGGTCATGGTCAATATGAAGGTGTAGTTGTCGTTGCGGGTTACCGTAAGTCTGAGCTTTTGAAAATTCAAAAAATTCCAGAACTCAACAAAAGTTTTTCCGATGTGAATAGAAGCCTTAGCGTCTCTGTTCGCGGTGAGCTGTCTCAGCGTGATGTTGCATTTTTGATCGTTCGAACTCCAATTGAAGATCGG
>JAUPWK010000029.1 GCA_030916555.1 Patescibacteria group bacterium
AGAACCTTGTCATTGCGCTTGGAACGAACATTGGTGAAGCCTTTGACGTGACTGCCATGCGCTACGGCCGCGTCATCATCATGACCGATGCTGACGTGGACGGCGCCCACATTCGCACCCTGCTTCTTACACTCTTCTACCGTCACTTCCCTGACCTCATCACGCAAGGACACATTTACATTGCTCTACCACCGCTCTACCGAATTCAAGTTGGCAAAGAGGTTCGCTACGCTTTCTCTGATGAGGAGCGCGCCAAGCACGTAGCGGAAATGACAAGCGGTAAAGTTGATCCGAAAAAGATGAAGGTTGAAGTTGATCCTACTGATGCCGGAGACGCCTCAGAATCTACGGTTATTGATGCCGGCGGAGTAAAGGTAAACATTCAGCGCTACAAGGGTCTTGGTGAAATGAATCCTGACCAGCTCTGGGAAACCACCATGGATCCAGCCACACGCATCATGAAGAAAGTAAACATTGATGATGCCGCTCTCGCTGATGAGACTTTCGACATTCTCATGGGCTCAGAGGTTGCTCCACGCAAAAAGTTCATCCAAACCCACGCCAAAGATGTATCGAACTTGGACATCTAAATTAGACACACAAAAGATCGGCATTTCGCCGATCTTTTGTGTTAATCACATGACCTCTTGCAAATCCAAAGAAATCCTGCTATTCTTCTCCTCGTAATGGCCCGCGAGGGCTTTTTAATATACTTCGATACTTTCGTGATTGGATCTATGTTTACCCGAATGCTCAACAATCCCGTTGTTCGCTACTTCCGCGAAGCTCGCGAGGAATTGCGTAAAGTCACCTGGCCACAGCGCCGTGATGTTATCCTATACGCATCGCTTGTCGCGATCGTGTCCGTGGTAACGGCCGCCTACTTTGGTCTTATTGACTGGCTCTTCACCATTGGCCTTGAAGCATTAGTGAAACTCACGAACAGCATTTAATCTTATGGCAAAACAAACCGCCAATTACGGTCGTCGATGGTACGCCATCCACACCTACTCCGGCTACGAAGAAAACGTCTACGATAGCTTGATGCAACGCATTGAAACCATGGACATGGAAGAAAAAATCTTCACGGTCATGGTGCCAAAGGAGAAAAAAATCAAGATTAAGAACGGTCAGCGCAAGGTAGTTGAGGAAAAGATTTTCCCTGGCTACGTTTTGGTAGAAATGATCGTGACTGACGATTCTTGGTATGTGGTACGCAACACTCCGAACGTTACCGGCTTCATTGGTACCGGTAACGCCCCTACCCCAATTCCTCAGGAGGAGATTGACGCCCTCTTGAAGCGTGTAGGTGTCAACGAACCAGAATTCAAGATCGACGTCTCAAAGAACGACACGATCTCCATTACCGATGGTCCTTTCAAAGGCCAGCAAGGTAAGGTGGATGACGTGGATATGGCCCGTGGCAAGATCAAAGTCATGGTTTCCATGTTCGGCCGAGAAACCCCACTCGAACTCGATTTCTTGCAGATCAAGAAGGTATAAAACCGCAAAATACAGCCCGAAAGGGCTGTATTTTATTTATCGTCCAGAAAACGTTGACATTTTTGGCTAGAAATGGCACTCTTTGGCCACTAAATAACGACGTGGTCGCTCGGGCACATACCCGTGAATCCACTATAAATAAGATCGTATGGCAAAGAAGATCAAAGCCGTGATCAAAGTCCAGGCAATCGGTGGCGCAGCTACTCCAGCACCTCCACTTGGTCCAGTACTTGGTCAGCAGGGTGTAAACATTCAGGCTTTCGTGCAGGAATTTAACGCCGCTACCCAGGATCGCCGAGGTGAAGTGGTTCCAGCCGTGTTAACCATTTACGAGGATCGCTCATTCTCCTTCATCCTGAAGACCGCTCCGGCCTCAGAAATGATCAAGAAGGCGCTCAAGCTTGAAAAGGGTTCAGGCAAGCCATTGACCGAGAAGATTGGCAAGCTTTCCAAAGCACAGCTCCGCGAAATCGCTGAGAAGAAACTTCCAGACCTGAACACCAAAGACGTTGAGAAGGCTATGAAGATCATCGCCGGATCAGCACGTCAGATGGGCGTTGACGTGGAGGCATAAGGGGAGAAGCAATAACTCGTAATTATCGTGGGAGCTCGAAAGGGCGTTATAACCACACATTCATATGACCAACAGCAAACGCTTCACTGAAGTCCAGGGAAAGATCGATAAAAAGAAAACCTACTCTGTGCCAGAGGCTGTAGCCGCTATCAAGTCTGCCGCTACCGCTAAGTTTGATGAGACCGTTGAACTTCACTTCAACCTAGGAATTGATCCTAAGATGGGTGATCAACAGATTCGCGGAACGTTAACCTTGCCACACGGCACCGGCAAAACCAAGAAGGTTATCGCCTTCGTGGACGCTGCCAACGCTGATGCTGCCAAGGCCGCAGGTGCCGACATCATTGGTACCGAAGAAATGATCGAAGCTATCGCAAAGACGGGTAAGATCGATTTCGATGTCGCCGTAGCCGTGCCTGCCATGATGGCAAAGCTCGCTAAGGCTGCTAAGGTACTTGGACCTCGTGGTCTCATGCCAAACCCAAAGACCGACACCGTTGGTCCAAACATTGGCAAGATCATTGAGGAACAGAAGGCTGGTAAGCTGTCTTTCAAGAATGACGCCACTGCAAACGTTCACATGATCGTTGGCAAGGCCTCATTTGACGCCAAGAAGCTTGAGGAGAACTTGAACATGGCTGTTGAGGCCATTCGCAAGGTTAAGCCAGCAACGTCTAAGGGTGTCTTCATTAAGTCTTGCACCGTGACCTCTACCATGGGTCCTGGCATCAAGCTTGATACGGGTGCCGCCGTTGTCTAATCGATAAAAGAACCGCAAAACACGAGCTCACAAAGCTCGTGTTTTGTTATACACACGGTGACTTATACGAACACCTGGTCCTTGCTAAGGTATGGTCAATATGAACGATACTTTTGGCCCAGGATCAAACCTTGCAAAACGGCTTATCAATGATCAGGTGAAGCTTAAAGCCACCATTGAGAGCCTCAAGACCCTTGGGATGAAAATCGTCCTGACTCAAGGCGTCTATGACCTCATCCACGAAGGCCATGCCGCCTATCTTGAAAAAGCTCGGTCGTACGGAGATATTTTAATTGTCGCCGTTGACTCCGATGAGTTAACCAAAATTCGCAAGGGACCTAAGCGCCCAATTGTGCCGCAAACCGAACGCGTAAACATGCTCCTCCATTTGCGCCATGTCGATCTTGTCACCATCAAAGAAGCTAGCCACGGCCTAGGTGATATCATCAAGCTCGTTCAGCCCGACGTCATGGTTTTCTCATCGTCAACCACGGATGTCCCACCTGAAGAGGCAAAAACCTACGCAGAGTACTGCGGTCGCATTGAAATTTTACCGCCGCAAGGCACAACCTCTACCACGGCCCGTGTACGCAACCTCACGATTGAAGGCGCCGAAACACTTGCCAAAGAAGTGAGCGAACTCATCACCAAATTTCTCGATCAAATCAAAGCTAGCTGAAACACCTTTATTTGGAATATTTTGGCGTCGCCGATTTCTGTCGGCATCACCGTATATCTATATATGCCTCGGCCTTACTCAATCTTCTCCTAAAACTATTCTCAAATAAACGTGTTTCAGTATGCTCGTTGCTTTCGTTCCAGTTTTGCACAAAGGCTATCTTGAGTTGTTTAAAAAATATCCCGAGGAACTTGGAATTTTGGGCTTGGATGTCATCGCCGATTACACTTCGTTGACCAGAGATCTTCGCATAATTGATCCGCATGAGCTCAAGCAAGCCATTGAGGGCTTACAAATCTTTTCGCGAGTTCGGGTGCTCTCAAAGGCAGATCTCGAGACCCTCGGAGCCTCGGGAATAGCAATCGTCATGCCAGATGAAGATGTCTCACGCGACATCTCGAGTAAATACTTTGGCGATCGGGTCACTTTTGCGTCGGTCCATATCCGCAACCGCTGGGACAAGAAATTTGTAAACGAAGAAAATACCGTCGCTCCGCAGCGTGTTATCTCCAAAGAAGCGGCCGACATCGAGCTCATGAAGCTTTCGAATGTTGAAGCCGATAAAAGCGCTGACTGGTGGCGCCAGATTGGCGCCGTGCTCGTGAAGGAGGGAAAAGTTGTCTATAAAAACTGGAATAAACACTTGCCAAGCGATTTTCATCTGGCCTATAACGGCGATCCGCGATCAAACTTCGATCGAGGTCAAAGGCCCGATGTTTACACCTCCGTTCACGCCGAGGCCGGTATTATCGCCAGAGCAGCCAAGGAAGGCGTCGCACTTGAAGGGACATCTATTTACACCAGCACCTTCCCCTGCCCCAATTGTGCTCGTTTGATTGGCGAATCTGGCATCAAGAAAGTCTATTACCAGAAAGGCTACTCGTTGCTCGACGCCGAGGACATCCTTAAGGTTTATGAGGTTGAGATTGTGCTCGTCCAAAATCCTGAACGAATGTGAAGGATCTATCAGACCCATCCTAACCTCGTTTCGATAGACCCTTCCTCACGTCAGGGTCATGTCGTCAACCTAACCAATACGAACTCTCAGCCCCTGCTCCGGATCGTAATCGCTGGCGTCTGGGTCTGACTGTACGAGATGTGCGTGGAGATGAGCGACCGATGCACCAGTAAAGCGTGTATCTCCAAATCGCATCGTGAGGGCCCCACCGATCATGTTACGGTCGGTGGTTTCTTGTTCGATAACTTCACGGAGCTCGGCCCAGGCGCTGCTTGAAATCTCGTTAGCGTGTTCAATGTGTTCCTCATGAATCAGTAGAATATGCTGCTTCACTGGCTTGTACGGATACATGTTATTCGTCACGATCCAATGTCCGTGCTTGCGAATGGGATTCTTGTGAAAATTTACCAGCTGATCTGGACAGAAAGGACACACCGCCTTTTCGGCAATGTCCTTAATGACACCGGCGTAATGACCGCGCTTGGCATTTTGTTCGTTGACAAAACTGGACACAATCTACTCTTCCAGCTTAAGAATTGGGTCATTAGGGTCAATGTACGGCATGCCCTCGCCAAGTGATTTTGGAGGCACCTTTTTACAAAAATTATCGAGATCGTTCTGATCAACAGGCACTGACAGGCGACCCCGTTTGACGACGGCTATCGGTTGCGAGCACTCATAATAGACCTTAGCGCCAAGCGGAGCCGTTACAAATTCGGTGACATCCCTTGTGACGGGTCGCATCATAAACCAAATTCCGAACATCGTAACAATCAGCACCAGTCCAATGAAAAATATAATGTTTTTCATACTAAATAGCCGTGGGAATCATCATTTTTGGATGCGGATCGTAATCGGTCAGAGTGAAATGGTTCGGACGAAATGCGAAGATGTCTGTCACGGTTGGATCGAGCGTTACCGTCGGGAAGGGTCTTGGCTCGCGTGCCAACAACTCTTTAACGGAATCGAATTGATTGTGATAGATATGCGCGTCAGAAAAGGTGTGTACCAATTCCGTCATGGTGTAGCCAATAACCTGAGCCAGCATCATGCCAAAGGCAGCGTATTGAACAATGTTGGAAACAACGCCGATAGGAACGTCTGCACTGCGTTGGAAGTGATGAATAACCACCTCTTTTGTATCCGGATAGGTGAAGATATGCATCCAGCCGTGACACGGAGCCACAACTACCTTACGCACCAAGCCTTCGTGCTGAATGGCATACTGTGGAATCCATGGACTGACAAAGTGAGTACGCAAATACGGACGCTCTTTAATTTGCTGAATGACGTGCGCGATTTGATTAAACGGCGCGCCTTCAGCGGTAGGAAAAGATCCCCAAGCGGCGCCGTAAGAACCAGGTCCAAGATCGCCCTCCGGCAGCCCAAAGTTCTCACACTTTTCTTTGGTTACCCAACGATCCCAAAAAATACCTGGCATGCCGTACTTCTTGAGATCCTCAAGCGTGTGAGCACCGTTTAAAAAGCCAATGTGCTCGCCAAGCGCGCCCGGCATGGTACGTGCCAAGTCACGTTCAGTCATGAGCGGGAATCCATTGTCGAGCCGATAACGAATCTGGTGACCAACAATTCCACGGGCAGCAATGCCATGAATAGGCATAGTGTCACGCCCTTCGTCCATAATTCGCTGCAAAAGCTGACGATATTGATAATCCGGAGTGCGTTCAGCGTAGGGCTTCATACGATGTAATGAAGAAGGATAGTTTGCGAATTGAGCTGTTTAACGGATTCGAGCCGGAGGGCGACGCGATCAAAGCCTTGAGCGAGCGTCACTCCCCCACCAAAAAGAAAGGGCTCTACAGTGAGATAAACCTCGGTCACGAGCCCGGCGTTCAGAAACTGACCATAGACGGAAGCGCCGCCACCAAGCACAAGCTCAGCCACCCCTTCACCCTCAAGCCGCCACACGAGTACCGCGGGCTCTTCGGAGGTGAACTCAACACCTGGAATTGGCAATTCCTTACTTGGATCACGAGTCAGTACAATAATACGACGACCCTTAAGGCCCTTATTGATCGTTGCGAAGGTCTTTCTCCCCATCACAAGTGTACCCACCTCTTTGGTCTTCTCAATAAAAAATTGCTTGTCTTCTTTGCTGGTCCAATCCATGGACGATTGGTCGGCTCTTTCGGCGATTTTGCCGTCAGCTGAAACAGCGGCGATAAGAGAAATCTTCATAGAAGCAAAAGCGAGGTGTGACGAGCAAGCATGGAGCTCGCCACACCCCGCTCTTTCTCGATCACAGTAACTGCGATTTCGATGGACTGACTGTGCCATCGCTCATGACTGTGGTCAACGAGCGAGTGTGGACAGAACAGATGAAAGTTACAAGATTAAAGATTAAAGTGGTGAATATGCAAATTTCCTTCCGACGCCTTTCCCCCGATGCTGTCATTCCTGAATACAAAACTACCGGTGCGTGTGCATTTGATATCGCAGTAACAGAAGAGAAAACTCTTCAGCCCGGCGAACGAGCACTTCTATCCACAGGCTTGGTGGTCGCCGTACCCACCGGACACGCACTCCTACTCTTCTCGCGCTCAAGCAACGCCAAGAAAGGCATTCGACTCTCAAACAGCGTCGGAGTCGTTGATCAAGATTACTGTGGACCAACCGATGAATTAAAGTGCGCGCTTCACAATTTTGGCCAAGAACCATATACGGTACAGAAGGGTGAACGTGTCGCTCAGGGACTCATTGTACCGATTGCACGTGGCACCTTCACCGAGGCGGCTGAACTCAATGCTCCAGATAGGGGCGGATTCGGCACAACCGGCTAGATCTTTGTTATACTTTGCGACATATGGCATCACTTATTAGCGTCGGACAGGTACTCGATCAAAGCCTCGAACATTGTCGTAAGCACTATAAGGAACTCCTCGCTCTCGTACTCTGGATGGTGGTCGCCTCAATTCCAAGCGTTGTAGGCAAGCTCCTTGCCC
Organism: Patescibacteria group bacterium; assembly: GCA_030916555.1. Lineage (GTDB taxonomy): Bacteria > Patescibacteriota > Patescibacteriia > UBA9934 > UBA9934 > JAGORL01. The sequence continues at coordinate 7,438 of JAUPWK010000029.1, forward strand.
CAACCGGCGGAGACAGCGCACTCACAAGTGGCGATTGGCTATCATTTGCTTTTTCCCTTATTGGAGCTGTCCTTGTGGTCGTGATCAGTGTCTGGATGTATGCCACACTCACGCTGACAATTGCCGAGCAAGCCGACGGGAAAAAAATCAACTTGAAAACACTCTCTAAGCAGGGCTGGAATGTCTTTGGTAAGTATTTGCTCCTCACAATCTGTCTAGGACTCGTCTTTATTGGCATAACCGCCATCACCGCTCCGGGATACATTCTGCTATTTGTTGGGAGTATTGGTGACTCATCAAGCGTGCTTTCAGCGCTCGGGACCCCACTTTTCTTCATTGGAATCCTTACCACACTCTATCTCCTCATCAAATACAGCATCGAACTCGCCTTCGCGCCATACATTCTCCTTCTGGAAAAAACCAATGTTCCTGAGGCGATGAAAAACAGTATCGCGCTCGTTCGTGGTCGATGGCTCAAGACCGCCGTTCGCTTCATTATTCCAAAAATCCTCTACTTCTTTGCGCTGTTTATTATCAATTACGTCGTGTTCACCGCCCTTGAAATGTTCATGGCGATCATTATGCGCAGCTCAAGCTTTGGTGTACTTGCCATATATACCGTTTCGTTATTACTCTCCGCTCTCATGTCATCGATCATCACTCCTCTTGTTATTGCAACCGACTACTACTTATATGAAAGCCTCAGGAAAACCCGCTAATCAACCACAAGCAATCCCCACATCAAAAGTTAAGGAGGACGCCCCACCACTTCCGGGCGTTCTTTTCTTGCTTCGAGACGCTGTCATGGTGACGTGGGAATTGCGAATCCCCGTGTATGGCTATGTAGCCTGGCTCCTCATTCCTACAATTCTGATCCTGTTCTCAGAGCAGCTCCCAACGCAAGTTCAAGAAGTGGCTTCAATCATGATCAGCGCCTCAAGCTGGCTACTGACGCTTTGGGTCAATGCGGCAATCATACTTTTTATTTCAATTAGTATTGGCATGCAAGAACATCAGCACATTGACTATGCAGCCCTGAGTAAACGCGCCTGGGAAAGATCCCTCCCTCTTTTCTTACTGCAAGCCTGCGTTGCTCTTAGCGTAGGCCTGGGAATGATCGCCTTTATCATCCCCGGAATCCTTCTTTGGGTATGGACTGCCTTCGGGGCCCAAGAACTTGTTCTTGGGCAGAGCACGGTTTGGCAGGCGCTTACACATAGCCGTGAACTGGTCAGAGGCAGGTTCGTAGCTGTATTTGGCCGACTTATAGCTATTGAAATCCTCTTTGGGTGCATCGTTTTAGGACTATTCATTGGATATATATTACTTGGCTTACAAGGCGACGCCGCCAACCTCCTCCCCACGCTTCGTGCCTGGCCGAGCTGGCTTGAGACCGGTTTCAACTTAATTACACTCCCCTTCACCCCAATCATCATCACCTACCACCTCCTTCTTTACTTTGCCCTTAAAAAGTCGTACGCTCTCAACACTGTATGAACCTCCAACCTGTCATTGGACTTGAAACCCACGTCCAGCTCAAAACCAAAACTAAAATGTTCTGCGGGTGCGAAGCGCACTCTGAGAACTTGCCACCAAACACCAACGTCTGTCCGGTATGTATGGGACATCCTGGCACACTCCCCCTTCCAAACGAACAAGCCGTACGTTGGGCTGTACTTTTAGGTTTAGCCCTAAATGGACGAATTACCCCACACTCTAAATTTGATCGAAAAAATTACTTCTATCCCGACCTCCCCAAGGCCTATCAAATCTCTCAATTCGATCTTCCTATCATGACCGAAGGCGCGGTTGAGCTTGATGACATCCCGGGAGAGTCGCCAAGAATCATTCGTCTGGAGCGTATGCATCTTGAAGAAGATGCAGCTAAAAACATTCACGGCGAAGACGGCAAAACTTACGTTGATTTTAACCGCGGTGGTACGCCTCTTTGTGAGATTGTTACCGCCCCAGTCTTTACAAGTTCCGCCCAAGCCAAAGCCTACGTCCAAGAATTACGTCTCTTGGTGCGCACGCTTGGAATTAGCGATGGCGATCTTGAACGCGGACACATGCGTTGCGACGTCAACATTTCTCTACGCGAGGTTGATGAAAATGGTCTGCCCGTATCTCCAGTGCTGTCGCCAAAAACTGAAATCAAGAACATCAACTCCTTCCGCGCCATTGAACGTGCTATTGCATACGAGATCAAACGCCAAACAGAACTCTGGGAAGCGGGCACCCCACCAGAAAAAACCTTTACCCGCGGCTGGAATGACACCAAACAGGTAACTGAGGAGCAGCGTGCCAAAGAAGACTCGGCGGATTATCGCTATTTCCCAGAACCAGACGTACCACCACTTGAACTTGAATCCTTAGCAAAGGAGCTCAAACCGCGCATGCCAGAACTCCCTTCCGCGAAGCGCGCTAGGCTTAAGGCTGAATACGGCTTCAAAACTGAGGACGTACGCATGATCGTGGAAGACCCGGCCTTAGCAGATTTTGCCGAAAAAGCCTTAAGTGAACTTGGCGCTTGGCTTGAGGCAAGACCAGATACTTCACCAGAAGAAGTCACCGATCTCCGTGCTAAGCTCACCAAAACTTTTTCTGGCTGGCTCCTCACCAAACTCATGGGGCTTCTTGAGGAACGCAAGAGCGACATTCGAACCATGAAGGTATCACCGGAAAACTTTGCTGAGTTCATTACACTTATTGCTGACGGTAAGCTCACCGGCCCTAAAGGCTTGGAGGTACTTGGTAAAATGCTCGACGACGGTGCCGATCCAAGTCACGTCATGGAAGAGCTAGGAGCGACCCGCATGGACGACATGGGAGCCCTTGAAGCCATGGTGAAAACGGTGATTGAGGAAAATCCTAAAGAGGCTGATCGTTACAAAGCTGGAGAGACCAAACTCATGCAGTTCCTGGTAGGCCAGGTCATGAAAATCAGCAAAGGCAACGCCGACCCAAGCAAGACTGCACAAGCGATCAAAAACATTCTTGGGTAAATCAAAAACTGAGGCCTGGGCCTCAGTTTTTGATTACAAGAATTTTTGAGCAGCTTCAATGGCCTCCTTGGCATTGCGCACCCACACAATTCGTTCGTCGCGCTTGAACCAAGTCTCTTGGCGCTTGGCGTAATGATGGGTATCGAATTTAATTCGGGTAACTGCATCACGAAGCTTTACCTTGCCATCAAGGAATTCAACAATTTGCCGGTAGCCGATACCCGTCATGGCTGTGGCATTGTTACCATATTTATCTTTAAGTCCCCTCACCTCATCAACCAGCCCTCCCGCAATCATAGCGTCAACCCGCTCATCAATGCGCTGATAGAGCTCTTCACGATCAATCTCAATGCCAAGCTGAAGTGCAGCGTATTTTGGTGCATCAAACTTCTGCGTCTCAGCCAAAGTCTTGCCTGTGGCTCTTAAAACCTCAATAGCGCGCTCAAGTCGACGACGATTGTCTTCATCGATCGCGGAAGCTGTATCCGGATCACGCTCAGCGATCTCGGCCATGAGCTCAGCATTTGAAAGCGTCGCAAGCTCCATACGAAGCGATTCGTTCGGGGGAACCTCCGTAAAGTTTGGGCGGTCCAAAAGAGCGCGAACATATAAGCCTGTTCCACCAACAATAATTGGCACACGACCGCGTTTCAAAATGCCATCAATGGCTTTATCCGCGTACGCCTGATACTCAGCAACGGAGAACACTTCATCCGGATCCGCGATATCAATCCCCCAATGCGGAATTCCCTCCACCATGAGCGGCTTCTCTCCCGCCATTTGTCGAAGATCACCACCCAAAACCCGTTCTCCGGTAGGCTTGGCTGTACCAATGTTCATGTCGCGATAAATAGTACGCGAATCAGCCGCGACCACTTCCCCGTCAAAAGCACGAGCCAACGCCAAGCCAACCGCAGACTTACCAGAAGCGGTCGGACCTACTACGGCAATAATTTTCGGCAACTCTTTACCTGTGTACATATGATTGCGATCAATTCTGCCCTCAATTACCATAGAGTGCAAGTTATAAAATATATTTATGCGAGAAGGAGCCCCACGCAATAGAAGTGTTGTTATGTAAAAGTTTGATCCAACAGC
>JAUPWK010000030.1 GCA_030916555.1 Patescibacteria group bacterium
TACCAAGCTTCGCGACACCAGAAACGTCAGCAGTGATCTTTTCACCCTTCGACTTCTCAGCAATAGCCTGGCCTTCACGTACCTTCTCCCCCTCTTCAACCAACGCCTTACCACCACGACCGAATAAGAAGACCTTTTCCTCTACGGCAGCATGACGGATCTTTACAATCTTTTGACCAGGAGTGGTGTCAACCATCTCCTTACCGGTGTTGGCCTGAACCACGGTACGAGCAGCTTTCTCGATCTCAACTTTACCCGAAACCTCGCTCATGACAGCTTTACGCTTTGGCAAACGAGCTTCGAACAGCTCTTCAACGCGTGGCAAACCTTGCGTAATGTCCTTACCTGCCACACCTCCCGTGTGGAAAGTACGCATGGTGAGCTGCGTTCCAGGCTCACCGATAGACTGAGCGGCCATAATACCTACAGCCGTACCCATCTTCACGAGTTTGTTGTGTGCCAAGTCATAGCCGTAACACATCTGACACACACCGCGACGAATCTTACAGGTCATCACGGAGCGCACATGAGCCTCCTCAAGTTCCTTACCAGACTTCTTCATCTCACGAATATGATCTTCGGTGATCAACTCCCCTGCCTTCACAATTGCCTTGCGCTCACCTGGCAACTTCACGTCAGACAGTGCCATGCGTCCAAGAATACGGATGAGCAAAGCCTCACCGATTTCGTCAGACTCAGTTTTTGTAAGGAGCACTCCCTGTTCATCGCCACAGTCGACATCACGCACAACCACATCCTGGGCGACGTCTACCAAGCGGCGGGTCAAGTAACCAGCGTTCGCGGTCTTCAAAGCAGTATCGGTCAAACCTTTACGTACACCGTGGCTTGAAATGAAGAATTCGAGCACGGATACACCATCCTTAAACGAGGACTTTACCGGAAGTTCGATAATATCTCCGGAAGGTGAGCTCTTCAGACCGATCATACCGATCATCTGCGTCAACTGACCCCAAGCACCACGAGCACCAGACTCGATCATGGTGTAAGCAGAGCTGTCGTGTGGCAAAGAGGTCTTTGCGAGTTCAGCAATACGATCCTTAATTTCAGTCCAAATCTTGATGATCTGACTGTGACGCTCACTCTGGGTAAGCAATCCTTGAGCGAAGTAATTCTCAACTTCAAGAATGCGCTTATCACCCTCTTCAATCAACTCCTTCTTGCCCTTCACTTCTGGCAAACCGCCCATGCCCCAAGAGTAACCGGAGGCAGTAGCGTATTTGAAACCAAGCTCTTTCAAGTTATCGAGAACTCCCGCAGTGTATTCCTGACCGTAATATTCAAGGACATCACGGATGATGTTCGCCAACTCTTTCTTGGCCAAGATCTTATTCTGGAAACCAATCTTCTCCGGGAACATGCGGTTCACAATCAGACGACCAACGGTCGTCACGATGCTAACACCGTCGCGGCGCACGCGTACCCAATCCTGGAACTTCACCTTGCCAGCTTCCTGAGCGTAGATAGCCTCATCTTCATCAGCAAAAGAGTAGAGGTTCTTTTCATCGGCTTCTGTATGCGTTGAGGTGAGGTAGAAACAGGCCCAGGCGATATCCTTACCTGGCGTAGCTACTGGACCACCGTACGAAGGCTTCAAGAGGTTGCGAATAGACAACATCAAATGCTCAGCTTCGTACTTTGCCTCTGCCGTCAAAGGCACGTGTACTGCCATCTGGTCACCGTCGAAGTCAGCGTTATAGGCTTCACACACAAGTGGGTGAATCTGCAAAGCCTTGCCTTCGATCAACTTTGGACGGAAAGCCTGAATACCCAAACGGTGCAAGGTTGGAGCACGGTTCAAAAGAACGTAGCTATCTTTGGTCACCTCTTCAAGGATGTCCCAAACTTCGGCACGATCGCTTTCAATAAAACGGTTCGCTGAACGAATGTTATGCACGTATTCACGACCAATCAACTTTGAAATCACGAATGGGCGGAACAATTCAAGTGCCATCTTCTTTGGAATACCACACTCAGACAACTTAAGGTGCGGACCGACCACAATAACGGAACGACCAGAGTAGTCGATACGCTTACCAAGCAAGTTCTGACGGAAACGACCCTGCTTACCCTTCAGGATGTCTGCCATGGACTTCAACTGACGCTTCTTTCCAGTCGCGGCAATTACGGTCTTGGACTGACGTGCTGAGTTATCAATCAAAGCATCAACAGCTTCTTGAAGCATGCGTTTCTCGTTGCGTGTAATAACCTCAGGAGCGTTAAGCGCAAACAAACGACGCAAACGGTTATTGCGGTTAATGACACGTCGGTACAAGTCGTTCAAGTCAGACGTAGCAAAACGGCCGCCATCAAGTGGCACCATTGGACGCAAGTCTGGTGGAATGACTGGTAAGACACGCGTAATCATCCAAGCTGGATTGACTGTGTTCTTATTGAGCGCCTTGAACAGCTTCAAACGACGCATGATGCGGTCATACTTAGCCTTGGAAGAAGTCTCTTCAAGCTCTGCGTTCAAGAGCTTAATTGTTTCTTCAACGTTTACGCGTTCAAGCAACTTGGTAATAGCTTCAGCACCAATACCTGCATCAAAAATGTGTCCATAGCGCATGGACCAATCATGGTAAGTAGCCTCACTAATCACCTTCATTGGAGCCAATTCCTTCAAGTCTTTATCGACCTGAATAAAATCTTTCTCCAACTCTTCAAGCTTAGCTTCAGCGATTTCATTAATACGCTTGACCTCAGCCTTAAGGCCGGACTTGTCTTCAGCTAAACGTTCCTCAGCTCGTGCCAAGTCACGCTTCACCTCCCCTTCGATCATCTTCTTCTTAGCCTTGTACTCTTCTTTAACCTGTTCCTTAGTCTGTTCAAGAGCGTCCGCGACAACGTCCGTAATAATGAAGGCTCCAAAATACACCACCTTCTCAATCTGCTGGACACTCATGTCAAGCACAGTACCGATCTTTGATGGAACACCGCGCAAGAACCAAATGTGTGTCACTGGAGCAGCTAACTCAATATGACCCATGCGTTCACGACGCACCGAGGTCTGCGTGACTTCCACGCCACACTTGTCACAAACGATTCCCTTGTAGCGAATCTTTTTATACTTACCACAGTAACACTCCCAGTCCTTGGATGGTCCGAAAATTTCTTCAGCAAACAAACCCTGCTTTTCAGGCTTTTGTGTGCGGTAGTTAATGGTTTCAGGCTTAGAGACTTCGCCGTATGACCAACTACGTACTACGTCCGGTGATGCGACCTTAAGGCGGATCGAATCAAAGTCCGTGGATTTGAGCGTTTCAAATTTCATTGACATAGAAGTATGGCTTAGGCGCGGCGGTTAGGCTTATCGTCTCCGAATTCAACCTTACGGCTGTTCTTCAGCAACTCAACATCGAGTCCGAGACCCTTCAATTCACGAATAAGCACATTGAAGGACTCAGGGATGTTTACCTTCGTGATGATCTCGCCCTTAATAATGGCTTCGTAAGCCTTGGCACGACCTGGCACGTCATCTGACTTAATGGTGAGGATTTCCTGGAGGGTGTGTGCGGCGCCGTACGCTTCAAGAGCCCAAACTTCCATTTCTCCAAAACGCTGACCACCAAATTGCGCCTTACCACCAAGCGGCTGCTGGGTAATAAGTGAGTATGGACCAATTGAACGCTGGTGCATCTTGTCTTCCACCATGTGGTTCAACTTCAGCATGTACATGATACCGACGGTAACTGGGTGATCAAAAGCATCTCCCGTACGACCGTCAATCAAACGAAGCTGACCGCTTTCTGGGTAACCTGCAGCAACAAGCTGTTCGCGAATAGCCTGGTCAGGAGCGCCAGCGAACACTGGAGTTGCCACATTGAAACCAAGCTTGTCAGCGGCAAGGCCCAAATGAACTTCAAGAATCTGACCCAAGTTCATACGTGAGACCACACCAAGTGGGGTCAAAATCACATCAACTGGGCGACCATTTTCTGCAAATGGCATGTCTTCAACAGGCACAACAATGGACACAACACCCTTGTTACCGTGACGACCAGCCACTTTGTCACCCGCCTGAAGCTTACGCAAATCAGCAATGGTGACCTGAATGGACTTGATAACGCCCGGTGGCAAGTTATCTCCTTCTTCACGAGAGAAGACCTTGATATCAACTACCTTACCCTTGCGACCATGCTCCAGGTACAAAGACGAGTCGCGAACCTCGCGAGCCTTTTCACCGAAAATGGCGCGCAACAATTTCTCTTCTGCAGACAGCTCCGTCTCACCCTTTGGAGTAATCTTACCGACCAAGATATCACCGCTCTTTACTTCTGCCCCGTTACGGATGATGCCTTCTGCATCCAAATTCTTAAGCTTCTCTTCTGAAACGTTTGGAATGTCGGAAGTAACCAACTCAGGTCCAAGCTTCGTATCACGAACATCGAGGGTGAGGTGCTCCAAGTGAATAGTGGTAAAGCGATCATCCTGCACCACGCGCTCAGAAACAATTACAGCGTCTTCGTAGTTGTAGCCACCCCAGCTCATGAAGGCCACGAGCATGTTCTGACCAAGTGCTAATTCTCCGTTTTGTACGGACGGACCGTCAGCTAAGACATCTCCCTTCTTTACTTTAATTCCGGACACAATCACCGGGCGCTGAGTGATTGCGGTAGAGTTGTTGGAACGCAAATATTTGTTCAACTTGTACGTTACGAGACCGCGTTTCTTATAATCAACCGTAATCTTTACGCCATCAGCCTCAGTTACCGTACCGTCATCCTCGGCCACAAGTACGTGACCCGAATCAAGCGCCGCACGACGCTCCATACCCGTACCAATAAGTGGAGCCTGTGGCTTCACGGTTGGCACAGCCTGACGTTGCATGTTCGTACCCATGAGTGCGCGCGTAGCGTCATCATGCTCAAGGAAAGGAATGAGCGCCGTACCAACGGACACGATCTGCGTCGTAGATACATCCATGTACTCAACGGCGGTAGCCTTCACCAAACGAGGCTCACCATGCTCACGACCTTCAACATATTCATCAACGATAAAACCCTTTTCATCCACGGCCACGGTGGCTGGACAAGTTACAGACTTCTCCTCAGTGAAGGCGTTAAGATAAACAATCTCATCGGTAATCTGTTGCTTATCGCCGACTCTCTTTACCTTACGGTAAGGGGTTTCAATAAAGCCGTATGGGTTCACACGGGCATAGCTGGCCAAGTGACCAACAAGACCGATGTTTGGTCCTTCTGGTGTAGCGATTGGACAAATACGGCCGTAGTGCGTGGTGTGCACGTCGCGAACTTCGAAGCCAGCACGCTCACGAGACAAACCTCCAGGACCCATAGCTGACAAGCGGCGCTTGTGCTCAAGCTCTGCCAATGGGTTGGTCTGGTCCATGAACTGGGACAACTGCGACGACATGAAGAACTCGCGTACAGCACCAATAACCGGGCGAGCGTTGATGAGCTTTCCTGGGGTCAAGGTATCAATGTCCTGTGTGGACATGCGATCCTTAATAATACGCTCCATGCGAGCCAAACCAATGCGGAAACGTGACTGCAAAAGCTCACCGACGGATCGGACACGGCGGTTACCCAAGTGATCAACGTCATCTGGTTCCTCTTGAGCAATGTTCAATCGAATAATTTCACGAACAATAGCCACCAAATCTTCTTTACTCAAAATACGGCGAGCTTCTACCATGACGTTTTCATCAGGGTTCGCAACACCGAAACGCAAATTGAACTTGTAACGACCAACGGCACCAAGGTCGTAACGATCAAACTTGAAGAACATGGCGTGAATGAGCTGACGAGCATTTTCTGGCGTAGCCAAATCACCTGGACGAATACGCTTGTAGACTTCACGCAAACCCTCTTCTTCGTTTGTGGAAACATCTTTCTGCAAGGTAGCTTCAATGTATTTTACGCTTGGATGAATATCGACATCCGTAAACATTGAGCTGATTTCTTCATTATTGCCGTAACCAAAAGCACGCATGAGGGCCGTTACCGCCACCTTACGCTTACGATCAATCTTTACCCAAATTACGTTCTTGGCATCAGTCTCAAATTCAAGCCAAGCGCCACGGTTAGGGATGATTTTAGCGCCGTAATAACGACGACCACGCAATACTTCAGCAGTAAAGAAAGCACCAGCTGAACGTACGAGCTGTGAAACGACAACGCGCTCAACACCGTTAATGATAAAGGTGCCGCGTGGAGTCATGACCGGCAAATCGCCCAAATAAATTTCCTGCTCCTTGCTCTCAGAGGTGCGCAGGTTCTTGAGCTTCGCCTTCACACGAAGCGGGGCTTCAAACGTAACATTCTTCGCACGGCTCGTGCTCTCATCGAATTTCGGCTCGTCCAAATAGTAATTCTCGAGACTGAGCTCAAGATCGCGGCCGATAAAATCCTTAACCGGGGAAATCTCGTCGAAAAGTTCCCGAATACCTTCCTCCAAGAACCAGTCGTATGAAGACTTCTGGATCTCAATGAGGTCTGGCAGGTCCGCGGCCGTGTTTACGGCGGCAAAAGCCTTACGATTTCCAACTTGTGTAATGATGGTTTTTGACATAAAACGCAAAAGGCACCGTGCCTATCGGCAGGTGTCCTAAATTCCTATTGCTCGTTTTGTTCCGGCGCCACGACAGCGGTATTTTGGCCAACTGTGGCAGCGTTCAGGCGGCTAAAAAACATGCCTAAACGAGTGAAGATTTTTCCATCGCGACCCCCTACCCCATGGAGGAGCATCGCAAGTGACCGGAAGTATAACAGGGATCTTGACAAGCGTCAATATTGTTTATCCAAATAAAAAAACCCAATTTATTGGGTTTTTTCCTATAAATAGACGTGAGCTCTCTCTCAGGAGATGCAGGGCAAGAACTACGAAGAGAAAATACCCACACAATATCTCCGCGTGAGGAGAGAGAATTTGCCAGGGCTTTTGGCCCCGACGACGCAAAGATATAGGGTGAGAAATATCGCGTCTTGTCCCGCAATTGCTGGGAAAGAGCTGTTTGAAGAGTATAGCACTGCGTTCAATTCTGACAACCCCTGAGGAGGGGCTAAACCCCCTCCGGTTCACCAACTTCATCGTCTTGGGCTGCCGACTTAAGAGAACCAGGTGCTAAACCCTCTGCTTTAAGGGCGGCCTCACGCGTATCAACCCGCAAACGATCCATGGTTTCAGGATGTTCCCGCAGATACTGCTTGGCCACCTCACGCCCAACGCCAAGTTTTTCTTCACCATATACGTAACTGTTTCCACGCTTTTCCAACGAACCCGCCAATACACCAAGATCAAGCATGTCTCCAGCCACCGAGATGCCTTCGTTATACATAATATCGAATTCAGCAGTACGGAAAGGTGGGGCGACCTTGTTTTTCACAATCTTCACCTTCACACGGTTTCCAATCACCTTTTCACCCTGCTTAATTTGGGCAGCGCGACGGATCTCCATGCGCACCGAGGCATAGAATTTCAAGGCATTTCCACCCGGGGTCGTTTCAGGGTTACCAAACATCACCCCAATCTTCATACGAATTTGGTTGATGAAGATAAGCACTGTTCCAGTTTTAGACAACGTTCCAGTGAGCTTACGCAGCGCCTGACTCATCAATCGAGCCTGAAGACCCATGTGGCTGTCACCCATCTCACCTTCAATTTCCGCCTTTGGCGTAAGAGCCGCCACTGAGTCAACGACGATCACATCAATCGCATTCGAACGCACTAGCGTTTCCACGATTTCAAGAGCTTGTTCACCGGTATCAGGTTGAGAAATGAAAAGCTCATCGACATTCACGCCAATTTTACGAGCATAATCAGGATCAAGCGCATGCTCAGCATCAACGAAGGCTGCAATCCCACCTTTTTTCTGACACTCCGCAATAATGTGCTGCGCAAGCGTTGTCTTACCGGAAGATTCCGGTCCATAGATCTCAATAACACGGCCTCGTGGCACACCAAGTGCACCCAGTGCCAAATCAAGTGACAAGCAACCAGTCGGCACCGCATCAACATTTGTCGACTTGGCCTCACCGAAGCGCATAATGCTTCCCTCACCAAACCTTTCCTTGATTTGATTCATGGCTTCCGCCGCCGCTGCGAGTCTTGGGTTAACACCTGCTTTTGCCATATTTTTCTCCTCAAATTTATGAAAAAAGGAATACGAACAGATTCCGAACAGATATTACCTTACTCCATTTGAAAGTTCACGGGAGTTATCCCCTGCGGAACGCTCGCGTCACTTGGATCAAAGACAACACGGCGATAAATCACGGCTTCTCGAGAATATCTTCGCTTTGCGATGACCGTCACTACATTCAAGCCGCGCGTGAGATCAACTTCAGTTGAAAAGTGCAACGTCTCATCAATTACCACGGTCTTTCCATTAATCATTACCGTCACGTCACTCGTCGTTACGCTACCCATGACTGGCAACAGCGCAGTCTGAACCGCCGATCCGTCATTTGGACTATAAATCGTGACATCAGGCGGCCGAAGAAGAGATGACGTTTGCCACAATAAATATCCAACGATCACAAACGCAGGGAGAAGAACAGCAAGCGCAGCGGTGAATCGGGAAAACACAAGAAATCTACCCTTACGCACGCGCATCCGTGGCAATCGGTGTGGCCCAAGCAGGTCAGTTTGACCGACCTCTTCTGCGTATAACTCTAAGAAGTAATTTTCATCAGCCCCAAGCGCGCGTGCATACGCTCGTAAAAAATTTCTTGTATACATTGGCTCTGGCAGCTCATCGTATCGCCCACGTTCCAAGGCCTCAAGATATTTTTTTTGAATACGGGTCTTCTCTTCAAGCATTGGCAGACTTACAGCCTGCGTACGCCGTAACGCTCGGAGTTTTTCTCCGAGCGTTTCCGGAATTTCATCGAGTTTTCGCATTACAAATACCATATCCAAGCCTGATTTTACTGGCGATACGTACGGGTGGCAAATACATAAACAAAATCCGGCCAGGCAGCCGGATCACAGACTCACGAACAAAAGTACAGGCAACACTCTCGTACGGTAATAACTCCGCATATCCCGTACACAATCCACCAACCCAAACTCACATACAGATCCCAATCTTTCCACATGCTACCTCCCAGCCACCTTATACCAAAAACCACCCCCGATGTCGAGCAACAACGGGGGTGGTTGATTAAAATTCTTTTTCCTCGTCTTCTTCCGAATCATCTTCTGTATCTTCAGGGTCCGCCTCTTCCATAATTTCATCCATAACGTCTTCATCCACCTCCTCAACATCTTCTGCCTCTTCATCTTCAGTTGGCGATTCTTCGTCATCGTCTTTTTCGTTCTCGTCAAAATCCTCATCAGGACCAGTATTCATCCCTGCTGGCGGCCATTCGGAAATAAGCACCTCACGTGGCTTGGCACCATCAGCCATAGCCACCACACCCATTTCCTGCATGAGATCAACGATTCGCGCAGCTCTCGAATAACCAATCTTCATGCGACGCTGCAAGAACGATGTGGAAACCTTTCCCGCATCGATAGCAATTTTAATCGCATCCTCAAGCAATGGATCGGCGTCATCAGTGTTAAATGCCGAGCCGCCAGCTCCGCCGTTTCCACCTTCAATAATTTGGTAATTGTAATCCGGGGTACTTTCTTTTTTGAGGAAAGCCACGACTTTTTCGATTTCAGTGTCAGATACATACGCGCCCTGAACACGACGTGGCTTACTTAGCTCCGGAGTCGACATCAACATATCTCCGCGACCAAGCAACTTATCAGCACCAGCAGTGTCAAGAATCGTCTTAGAGTCAACCTGAGAGGCTACCGCAAAAGCTAAGCGCGTTGGGATGTTCGCCTTAATAGTACCCGTAATGACATCAACCGAAGGGCGTTGTGTAGCCAAGATCAAGTGAATACCAGCGGCACGCGCCATCTGCGCAATACGCACAATCACCGCTTCCACTTCACGTTTGTTTTGAATCATCAAATCTGCCAACTCATCGATAACAATGACAATGCGTGGCATTTTTTCCTTACTTTTTGCATTGTAAGAATCAATATCGCGCGCGCCAAACTTTGAAAGATAATCTAAGCGGCGTTCCATTTCTCTGACCGCCCACTTTAAGGCGTTCACCGCCTCATCAGCCTTCACAATTGGCGGGACCAAAAGATGTGGAATGCCGGCATACACGCCAAGCTCAACGCGCTTAGGGTCTACCATGATGAACTTCAAGTCATCTGGTCCATTTTGATAGAGCAATGAAATAATGATGCCATTCAAACACACTGACTTACCGGAGCCCGTGGCACCAGCTACCAACATGTGCGGAGCCTTCTCAACATACAAAAGTGGGGTTCCGCCAGAAATATCTTTTCCGAGCGGTACAGCATAGGCAGATTTTCTGGCATTGAATTCTTTTGACTCCATACCCTCGCGCAGGCCAACTCGTGCTACCGTTTGGTTTGGCACTTCAACGCCTACAAGCGCCTTACCAGGAATTGGGGCTTCAATACGAATTGGGTGCGCTGCCAAAGCCAGGGCAAGATCATTCTGAAGCGCTACAACACGTGCCAATTTCACGCCCTGGGCTGGCCTGAATGAATACTGAGCCACTGTCGGACCAACCCGAACATCACTCATCTCAACCACAATTCCAAACTGCTCAAGTGTTTTGGCAATAATCTCTTGATTGCGATTAATGTCTCCAGCCTTCCCTTCGGCACGTTTGTTATCCAAAAGATCCAGCGGAACCTCAATTTTCCGCTGCTCAGTGGTGGTCATGACCTGCTCCTCCTCATTTTTCGCCATGAAGGCAGCCGCTAATTTGCCAAACTTTCCCTTAGCTTCTGCTTTTTCTGCCACTATTTCATCTTCATCAACCTCGTCATCAGCCGACTCATCCTCCACCTCCACATCTAGTTCAACCTCGTCATCAGCCTCTTCATCTGCATCATTTTCCTCGCCCTTGCCCTCCCTGCCCTTCAAAAACTTAAGCGGAGCGCCCA
>JAUPWK010000031.1 GCA_030916555.1 Patescibacteria group bacterium
CACCTTGGCATATTTTGCGTATTTTAAATATCCGCTGACAAGTTTTGAGATTTGGAAGTGGCTTTTAATGCCGGCGGGAAAATATTCGCTCTTTGAAGTCATAACCGCGCTTGATCATTCTGTTTGGCTACGTGCTCATTGTGAGTCTTGGCAGGGTTTTTATGCTCTCCACGAGACGCAATATCAGGTTTCAGATCGGCATTTACGTTTTCTTGATGCCATGCGTAAGTATCGAAAAGTCGAGCGTGCCATGCAAATTCTTGGACGCTTACCGTGGATTGAGGGGGTTGCGGTATGTAATAGCTTAGCTTGGTACGCCACAACGATACAGAGCGATATTGATCTGTTTATCATTGCTGCTCCACGGAGGGTGTGGTCGACACGGTTATTGACGACGCTACCACTTTTGCTTTTGCGACAGAGGCCAGGAGAATGCGAGCGCGATCCGCTGTGTTTGAGTTTTTTTAGTACTGAATCAGCCTTTGATTTTTCTCGTCTTAAAATCGCCCAGCATGATCCGTATCTGGCGTACTGGTCAAAGACGTTAGTGCCGATTTTAGACCGTACACACTGGAGTACGACATTCCATCAGATAAATTCTTGGCTAAGTGCTGATTTGCCGAATGCTTGGCCGGTGCGTAGGGCCTGGCGATTTTCACTCCGTACACCGTGGCGCTGGCCGTGGTTACCGTTGTCAGAGCAACTGCCTAAACAGGTACAGTTGGAGCGTTTTCCTGTTGAGATTCAGCACCTCATGAATGTCGATACTCGGGTAGTTGTTAACGATGCCATGCTGAAATTTCACGATCAAGATACCAGGGCTCAGATTCAAGCCTCACTTGAAGAGAAACTTGCAAGTCTATGAGGGCCCTATTTGAAAAATGGATTTCTCCTACTGGTTTACTGGTAGCTATTTTCTTTTTGCTTCCGTGGCAAACACGCTACATCTTTGATTGGTCATATTTATCCGGAGCTTCGACCCAGTTTGGAATTTTGAGCCTGTACGTGACCCAGGTCCTGCTTATTTTAGGGCTGTGCATTGTATACATATTGCGTGGTCGCCCGAGAATCGATTCAGGTTATCAAGCGGCATTATCTTGGGGGGCGGGAGTTGTGTTCGTTTCGGTTCTTTCTGGCATTTTCGCGCATCAATCGATTCCGGCTTTGGCGGGCATGCTCGATCTCACCTGTGCTGCGCTCGCGTTTCTAGCGCTTCTCGATAAGCGTGTATCGTTAAAGCCAGTGATGATTGCTTTTGTGGCCGGTCTCTGTCTCCCGCTTGGACTTGGTTTAGCCCAAGTTGCATTCGGCGGTTCAGGAGCATCGACGTTACTTGGCTTAGCTGGTCGTGATGCACAGGCTCTTGGTGATGCGGTGATTATGCTTGGTGGTGAGCGCGTATTGCGCGCTTATGGAAGTTTTCCGCATCCAAATATTTTTGGTGGTTATTTGGCGGTAGCTTTGCTCGTACTTTCCTCTCTGGCTACTCTCAAGAATCGTAAGTTCATGCTTGTGGCAATCCTGGTTTTTGCTGCCGGGCTCTTTCTCACGGGTTCACGTTCGGCTTTACTTGGATTTATGCTTGGAAGCGGATTGACGCTTCTTGTTTTGCGTTCACGAAATCTTAGCCTTACGAAAAAGATCCTTTTGCCAATTGCGAGTTTAGTGGTTGGTGCAGTTTTACTTGTGACCGTATTTGCTCCGCAATTGGCTGCGGCTGTCCGGGGCGGTGGAGCACTTGAAAATCGTTCTCTGTCTGAACGCTCAGAGCAGTACCAGGAATTTTTGAGTACCATGCAGGGGACTGATTGGTTGTTTGGAAATGGTCCCCGAAACTACGTTTTTGCTTTGGCAGATGCGCATCCAGATCGGGCGGTGTGGGAGTACCAGCCAATTCATAATGTTCCACTCCTGCTTATGAGCGAGCTTGGTGTGATTGGGTTTCTGGCTGTGCTTGGTTGGGTGGCGTGTCTTGATAGGCAGAATTTTTCTCGCTTCCCCGAGCGTCAGGCTGCTTTAGCGCATGGTATGGGAAAAGTGCTTTTTGTGATTGTCTTTTTCGATCATTATTTGTGGTCTTCATGGGCAGGATTGATGCTCGTGGCCTTTGTGGGGGCATCAATGTTGCGACAAGGTGAGAAGCGGAGTGACTCTTCACTGTTATAGGGCGGAGTTTGTGTGTTTATTTCACCGGGTTACCAGAGTGTAAGGCTCGCTGATGAGTCGGCTTTGTAATTAGACAAATCAGCAATTTTATGTTAATTTGCTTGGTCGCAAGACCCCTACGGTAGGGACAGCCGTAAATGAACAAGGTTAAAACGATGTACCCTAAGCAGTTTTTCAGGATCGATAGCCAAAATGGCGCAGTCGATCTGTTCGATCGGGTCGGTGGCACCGATCTGTTCCAACGTTCTGTCTGTGAATACCGGTTCGGCTTGAGTGATGATGACAGGGGTGAGATGGCTGTCATCATGCCGTCGAAGACTGAACAATGGTTGCTCACGCGAGACGAAAGCGGCAATTCGAGGCTGCGGCGAGATGGGTCCACGACCACGTTCGCTCTCGAGCAGTGGGGCGACGATGGTTTCTGGACGGCGAGTGAGCAACTCGCCGAACAGATCCAGAGGGCCTGGCGTATCGGCCATGAATCCGGTCGCATTACGGCCCTCGCCAGCATCCGTGGTCAGCTCGAGGCGTTGCTGAAAGTCTAACTTCAGCAAGGACTCCTTATCTTCAGTCTGCATCATCTAGGTGAGTAGGACTCGCGGCACCCCAACAACTCGGGGTGCCGTTCGCTATTTATTCGACACAACCGGGCAAATTTGCTAGCCTTTATGCTGGAGGTTTGATGCTCTACCTGAAGGACGGCAATGTCTACGTGCCTACGCACCTGCAGGTTGGGGATAGGATTCGCGTGCGGCCGGCGCAGGGTCGCTTCTGTCTCTGGCGGCCGATGCCGCATCGTTTCATTCCGGACCGTATTCCGATTGGGAGGGTGCGACGCGCCACGCGCATCTGGGTCAAGACGAGTGACCATGAGATGACGGAGTGGCTCGACTTGCCACGCAACAAAGGCGATGCGCTTGAACGTATCGCACAAGTGCTTGGTCGCGATATCGTACACATTCCTAGCATCCGCTGGGCGGAAGAGGAGCCGGCCTTTGCGGTCGATCAACGTTACGATTTTGTGGCCTACCGTCGGACCACTTGAGCCGGTTCCCGTCTGGACCGGCTCTTGTTTGTAAGTAGTTGACACTCGGGTGCTTTGAGTGCTAATTTTCTCACGTAATTTACGCTTGAATGTGTATGAATCTCAAACCTCTTGGTAATCACATTATCCTTGCTGCGGTGGACAAGGAAACCACTACGGCCTTGGGAATTATTATTCCTGATACTGCCGATAAAGAGCGCCCAGAGCGTGGCACGGTAGTAGCAGTTGGTCCTGGAAAAATGCTTGAAAACGGTACCCGCCAGAGTATTGATGTGAAGGTTGGCGATGAGATCGTTTTCAAGAAATACGCTCCGGATGAAATTGAAGTAAAGCAGCCTACGGGAGAGACGAAGAAGTTTTTAGTCGTCAACGCCGACGAAGTTATGGCGATTATCGAAAACTAATATGGCGAAGAATATTACGTACAGCGAAGACGCGCGTAAGAAAATTAAGGACGGAGTCGACAAGCTGGCGAATGCGGTTAAGGTCACGTTGGGGCCAAAGGGCCGGAACGTTATTATTGATCGTGGTTTCGGATCTCCGTTGGTGACAAAAGATGGCGTGTCCGTCGCTAAAGAGATTGAACTTTCGGACAAGCTTGAAAATTTGGGTGCTACATTGGTGAAAGAGGTCGCCAGTAAAACAAATGATATCGCTGGAGATGGTACTACTACCGCCACCGTTCTCGCGCAAGCAATCGTTGCCGATGGATTGAAGGTGGTTAGCGCAGGAGCTAATCCTCAGGCACTTCGCCGTGGTTTAGAGAAGGGCGCACAGGTTATTGTTGATGAGATTAAGAAAATTTCTA
>JAUPWK010000032.1 GCA_030916555.1 Patescibacteria group bacterium
CAAACTGCATTTTTGTCAACCAACACAAAACCCCACCGTGAGGTGAGGTTTTGTGTGTTGCGGTGAGAAGATGCTCTCACCGCGAGGAAGGATCGCAGCCGAAGCTGCGATCAGAGGATCAAGTTGCCGTTGCCGTCGCGGTCCAGCTCCTCCCGGCCGAGACGGCCGTCCGACGGGGGCTCGAGGAGCTCGCGCGGCGGCCGCGCGAGCACGGTCTGGATGCTGGACTTGCCGACCTGGTGGTCGGCGGTGGACTGCTCTTGCGCCTTGGGCGCGGGGGTGTTCACGGTGGTGGCCAATTTGCCTCCTTGACAGGGGAAAAAGATTCCTGTCTGGCGGTGAAAGTATAGCAAAAAATCTGACTTTTGTCAATCAGAAAAGGGGTATGTATTCAGCGTCCGGAATTGAATCGAAATTGGCCTTGGAGTACACTTTCTTTAACTATGCCAACCACCGCAGATAAGCTGAAAGAGCGTTTTGGTGCTCAGTACAAGGACAATGAATCATTGGCGAAGCACGTAAATTTCCGAATTGGGGGTCCGGCGAAATATTTTGTAGAGGCCAGATCAACGCAGGATTTGATTGACGCGGTGAAGATTGCTCAAGAATATGCCTTGCCCTATTTTATTTTGGGCGGTGGCTCAAATACCTTAGTGGCTGACGAAGGCTATCAAGGTTTGGTGATCAAGGCGGCGAATCGGAATACGCGTTACGAGGGCGACCTCGTGACGGCCGAGGCTGGGGTGATTTCTGCTACAGTAGCCCGCGGGAGTGCAGATAAAGGTTTGCGCGGTTTTGAATGGGCGGTGTCATTGCCGGGCACAATTGGTGGGGCGGTACGCGGCAATGCAGGGTGTTTTGGAGGTGAAGTCAAAGATAATCTTGTGTCCGTGAAATTATTACGTGATGGCGAGGTGATCGACGTTCCAGCTGCTGACATGCATTACGGTTATCGACACAGCGTCTTGAAAGAGTCGGGTCATGAGCAAGATGTCATTCTTGAAGCCACCTTTAAACTCACTCCTGGTGATCGGACAGAAGCACTGGCGTTAATTGAGAAGAATTTGGCTGGTCGTAAGGCTTCACAGCCGCTTGGGTCATCAAGTGCGGGCTGTATGTTCAAGAATTATGAGTACTCCTCAGATGAGGAGATTCAGAAGATCATCAGCAAGGTTGAAATTCCTCAGGCTATGAAAGATATGCACCGTCTGGGTGCCGGTTGGATCATAGATCAGCTAGGCTTAAAGGGGACGAAGATGGGGGAGGCGCAGATTGCGCCGCAGCATGGCAACTTCCTTTTGAATGTTGGCCATGCCAGCGCACGTGACATTGTGACATTGATTAGCTTTGTGAAGACGCGGGCTCGTGATGAGTTTGGGGTACAGTTACATGAGGAGGTGCAATATTTGGGATTTTAATCCCGCTTTGATTCTTCATTTCTGATTATGCGTATTACGGAAATCAAAGGGACGAACATGGAATTAACTGAAGCTATTAAGCAGTACGTTGAACGTAAGCTTGAATCGCTTGTAAGTATTTGTGAAAAATATTCGCCTTGCGATGTAGTGGCGGAAGTGGGTAAAACCAGCCCTCATCATCAGAAGGGAGATGTATTTTATGCGGAACTTAACATGACCATTCCTGGAGCCGTGCTTCGCGCTACATCCACAAAGGATGATCTGTATGCAGCTATTGATGACGTGAAAGATGAGTTGAAGCGTCAGCTGGTGGACCGTAAGGAGCGCTAATTTCCAATCTATGTTCATTGATACCTACAAACATGTTCACTGCGTCGGTATCGGTGGTATTGGCATTAGTGCCATTGCAAAGTTTTTGGCAGCCCGTGGCAAAGTAGTCACGGGCTCTGATGCTTTTGCTTCCAGGATTACGAAAGATCTTGAGGATAGAGGGATTCGTGTCACGATTGGTCATACGGCTGAGAACGTGCCGCCAGACACGGATCTCATTGTCTATACAGAGGCGGCTACTGAAGAGAATGTAGAGCGTGCAGAGGCGACGCTGAGGAAGATTCCACAGCTTGGCCATTTTGATTTTTTGGGAGCGCTCTCAAAAGAATATCGAACCATCTGTGTGACCGGCACGAACGGCAAGTCTACTTCAACCGCTATGACTGGCTTGATTTTTGAAGCCGCCAAGCTTGATCCCACCGTGTTCGTGGGATCTTTGGTGCCGGGCTGGAAAGATGGAAATCTCAGAATCGGAAAGAGCGATATCCTAATCATCGAAGGTGATGAGTACAAGAAAAAGATGCTGAAGCTTCACCCTGAAACCACATTGATTACCAATGTGGAGGCAGATCACTTGGATGTTTACAAAGACCTTGAAGATATTGAGGATGCTTTTCATCAATTAGGCATGCAGACATCAAAGTTAGTTTTGCAAAATATTTTTGATTTTGATCGACACATTTACTGTCAGGAAGGGGCGGCGAAGGATGAATATTTTGCCACTGAGTTTTTGGGAAAGCCAAAATATCTGTGGTTTGGGAAGCCGCAAAAACGGATGCGAGAGATTGCCGGTGGCTGGCAACGGTTGTCTGGTATTGAGCTTCAGATTCCGGGCGAATTCAATATGATGAATGCGCTTGGAGCGCGGTCAATCGCTCGGGCCTACGGAATTGATGACGCTGTCGCTAATAAAGCGCTTCGCGCTTTTCGGGGCATATGGCGACGTTTTGAAAAGGTGGGTGAGTATCAGGGAGCTACCGTTATTTCTGATTACGGTCATCACCCAACCGCCATTAAAGGTACGCTAGCGGCGGCTAAAGAGTTTTATCCTGAGTCCCGTATAGTTCTTTTGTTTGAGCCGCATCAGCACAGTCGAACCAAAGAGCTGTTTGCTGATTTTGTGACTTCATTTGCTCAGGCTGATTTGGCGATTATTTCCGAGATTTATCATGTGGAGGGACGTGTGGCTGATGAAGGTGAAGTCTCCAGTCGAGATATTGTGGAGGCAATTGGTTCTGAGAGGGTGAGCTATGCTCCTGACTTGCGTCAGGCAGAAGAGCGACTAAGAAAAAACATTCAGCCGGGGGACATAGTGATTATTATGGGTGCTGGCGATGTTGATAAAGTCGCAAGGAATTTAGTCCCACAAGACTAATCTATTTATGGAGAGAGGAGGATATCATCCGGAATTGTCAGATAAGCAGGTACCGCAGTCAGAAGTGATCCCGAACCATCTGGAAGACGATGAACAGCTTCAGGCTGCCCAAGAAGGTATTAATCGGGAGGCGACTGCTGAAGTTCCGCGCGTTGAACAACCGGAGGCGAGTCACGAAAAAGAGCCGCTCGCGTTTGAGAAATTGCCAGAAGAAGTGCAGGTGGCATTGTTGCCAAAGATGCTTGATGGTATGCGGGAAGCGATTGGTCAGGTGCGTGATTACGCTGTGTTTGCAAGTACTGCCATGTACTTGAACGGTGAGGATATTGTTAGAAAAGGGCATGAGGAGGGTCGAGTGCTCATGAAGCCGCCGGGAGATTTTGATGCAGCGCTTTTTAAGAATGAAGATATTGATGAGATCCGTGATCGCATGCGTCGGATGCCGGATGTTATTTTTTCCAATGCAAAAAAAGATCGTGATGGGAATATCATGCGTGATGAGTCCGGAGAGGTGATTTATGACGGCAAACCTGGCGAGTATGGAACTATACCTGGACAGGATTTGAAAATTTTAGCCGGCAAACGGGTTTTTGATGTTGAAGTCGACGGCAAGTTGGAGAAGGTGGCGTATGACTTTGAGTTTTTCTTGAGGAGCAAAATGGTGCCACGTGAAGTAGTGCGTTCAAGCTCTACCGAGAGTCATGGTTTGCGGATTTTGAATTTGGAAGGATTGCAGGACCAGTACGCTAGAAATTTAGAGTATGAAACCAAAGTTGATCAGGCAGTTAAGCAGCTTGTAGAGTATCTGCATACTGACGACCCAGAAGTGCAGCAATTTAAGTCTGAGATCATGGCTGTACAGGAAGAGGATAACGTGGCGCTTACTGATCGGACGTTAGAGATCCTAAAACATCTCGATGTTGGACCAGAAGAAATGAAGCATGCTTTGGAGATTCAGAATGAGTTGGATCAGATTGAAACGGAGACACATTTTCCCTATGCTAAGTTACCAAAGGAGGGTGTTGTTGAGCTGTACGCTAGGGCATATCGTGAAGCTGGGGCTGAAGATAAGGCGGATGAAATAGAAAAAAACTATAAACACGTACAGGAACTTATTTCAAAACGAGCTACGTATTTAGCTGGAACAAAAACCAAGATTTGGAAACGAGATTTGAACCTCATTCAGTTGGCTCGATTACGAGGCCAATAAAAAGCGCCGCCCCGAGACGTGTGGGGCGGCGTTGTGTGTTTGGCCTTGTTAGGCCTCGTTCGGGCGAGGCAGGTTGTCGCCGGGTTTGAGGATGCGTACGTGGTGCGTGCCGAGCCCGGTGAGTTGCAGGCTGCCTTCGTGCACGCAGGGCACGAGTTCGTAACGCTGTAGGTCGAAGACCTGAAAGCAGAACGGGCTGGCATCCGGAATGTTGCGCCACTTCCAGGCGTGGTTACTGGAGAAGTCTTCCCGGTACGCCAGCCAGATGCAGGCGATATTCACCCCGTGCATGAGGCCGCGATCCTGGCGGACGATCCCCGAGATGGGCCCGCGCCAGTGGCGACCGGACGCATCCACGAGTAGGTCTCTACCTACGTATTCCTCTGATTTTTCCAGAACCTTCTGCCATGAGAGGTTTCGGAGTACTAACGTGGGTGTCGGCATGAGCTCCTTTACCGCGAGGGGTAGAGTTGATCGTTGAATTGCTGACTGGGATAGCTTACTTATTCCACGGCACGAACTCAAGATCAGCACCTCTTGGGGTTGAGCAAGGCGGGTTTACTTCCTCCCGTGTTTCGGGCACACTGTGGCCATTATCTTGCCTATGTCTTGGATTACAAAACTTCTTGGAGACCCTAATGCCAAAGTCGTCGCTAAGCTTCGCGAAGAAGTTGCGAATATTAACGGACTTGAGCCTGCTATCGCCGCGCTTTCTGATGAGCAATTGCGTGCAAAAACAGCAGAGTTTAAACAGCGATTAGCAGATGGGGCTCAAATTGACGATCTCGCCCACGAAGCTTTTGCCGTGGTGCGTGAAGCTTCTCGGCGTATCCTTGGGCAGCGTCATTATGACGTTCAGCTCATGGGTGGGCTTGTTTTGCATAAAACCGGGATTGCTGAAATGCGTACCGGCGAAGGTAAGACACTTACTGGAACATCGCCGGTATATTTGAATGCGCTTGCAGGGAAGGGTGTGCATGTCATTACGGTGAACGACTATCTCGCGAAACGTGATGCCGTTTGGATGGGTCGTGTTTTTCATTTCTTGGGATTATCCGTGGGCTGTATTCAGCATGAAAGCGGTTATCGATACGATGAGAATTACAAGGCCCCGGTGATTGAGGCTACTACAACTCCAGAAACTCAGGATGAAGTGAAGGCAACCACCCAATCATTCCGAGTAGAGATGGATAATTTGCGACCAGCTTCTCGCAAGGAGGCGTATGACGCCGATATTACGTACGGAACCAATAATGAGTTTGGTTTTGATTACTTGCGTGACAACATGGTGCAGTCACCGGAGCAGCTGGTACAACGTGGTTTGTACTACGCAATTGTTGATGAAGTCGATTCGATTTTGATTGATGAGGCACGTACACCGCTTATTATTTCCACGGCCGCGGAAGAGTCAGCGGATTTGTATTACAAATTTGCGGATATCGCGAAAACATTCATTGAGAACGAGGATTACAACTTAGATGAGAAGATGCGCGTTTCCACATTTACGGAAGCTGGATTACAGAAAGTTGAAAAGGCACTCGGGGTAGCGAACCTTTATGAGCAAGGATTGCAAATGGTGCACCATGCAGAGCAGTCACTCCGGGCACAATCCTTATTTAAGAAAGATCGCGATTACGTTGTACGTAACGGCGAGGTTGTAATTGTTGATGAATTTACCGGTCGCATGATGGAGGGTCGTCGTTATTCAGAGGGTTTGCACCAGGCGATTGAGGCAAAAGAGGGTGTGAAAATTCAGCGTGAGAGTAAAACCATGGCAACGATTACGTTCCAAAATTACTTCCGTTTGTACACCAAACTGGCAGGTATGACTGGAACGGCTGCTACTGAAGCTGAGGAATTTGAAAAGATTTATAAGCTTGAGGTTACGCAGATCCCAACCCACAGAGAGAATAAGCGTACCGATTTGCCGGATCGTATTTACCGAACAGAGAAGGGGAAGTGGTTGTCAGTTGTTCAGGAGGTTAAAGAGCGCCATGAAAAGGGTCAGCCGGTGCTGATTGGAACGGTTTCGATTGAAAAGAATGAGTTGCTTGGTGAGCTTTTGCGCGCCGCCGGTGTGCCGTACAAAATGCTGAACGCTAAAAACCACGAACAAGAAGCTGAGATTATTGCTCAGGCCGGAAAGCGCGGTGCGGTCACGCTGGCCACCAACATGGCCGGTCGTGGTGTGGACATTATTATGGGCGGTAATCCACCAAGCCCTGAAGAGGCGGAGCTGACTCGAGGACTTGGGGGCTTACATGTGATTGGTACGGAACGTCATGAAAGTCGACGCATTGATAACCAGTTGCGCGGACGTGCTGGTCGTCAGGGTGATCCTGGAAGCACGCAATTCTTTGTGTCATTAGATGATGATCTGATGCGTATCTTCGCAACCACTCGAGTGAAACAGATGATGTCGAGCTTAGGAATCGAAGAGACCATGCCAATTGAAAGTCGCATGGTAACAAATGCGCTTGAAAAAGCTCAGCATCGTGTTGAGGGTCATAATTTCGACACTCGTAAGCATGTGCTTGAGTATGATGACGTTTTGAACAAGCATCGCTTATCGACGTATGCAGAACGACGCTCGCTCATGACTAACGAGCACGAAGATGCGCATGCTGAGATTTTACGTTTGCTTGAAGGTGAGATTGAGCGGATTGTATATTTCCATACCACCAAGGATTCACACGATGTTCCGGCAGAGTTTGCGGCTGGGGATGCGAAATCGGGAGATTGGGATCCAAAAGAGATTACCGAGTCTTTCAATACGATTTTGAAATTGAATCCTGAAGATGAGGATTCAATTAAGACAACGCTTGCAACCTTGTCACGAGACAAAGAGGCCTTGGCAACGCAGCGTACTAAGGTGATTGAGACAATGTTGGCTGCAATAAAATCACGATACGCGGACAAAGCAGAAAAAATTAATGATCCTAAGCTGATTGCCAAGCTTGAGCGTACGGTATTGCTGCGTGCAGTTGATGCTATGTGGATGCGTCACTTGGACGACATGACGTATTTGCGTCGTACCATTGGCCTTCAGGGCTATGCGCAGCGCGATCCACTTGTGGAGTACAAGAAGGAGTCCTTCCGTCTATATACCGCCATGCGTGAAGAGATTGCGAGAGAAGTGGTCTACAATATTTTCAAGATTTTGGATCAGGCCGCGAACGCTCAGGTTGTGATTAATGCTGCTCCAAATATGATGAGTGCTCTCGGCAAAATGCTCGGGATCAGTCAAAATGGTACAAACGGTTCTGGCGCCGAAGACGCAAAGCCTCAGTCTAAGCTTGGTGGATAAATATGCACAATGACGTTCAGCTTCCTAAGGTTGGGCTTGGGGTCATGGTTATGAAAGACGGCAAGGTGCTTCTTGGGAAACGAAATAAAAACGCTTCGCACGGTGACCAGTTGTGGTGTTTCCCTGGGGGATTGCTCGAGAATGGAGAGACCTTTGAGGAGGGTGCCAAGCGTGAGATCATGGAGGAGGCGGGTATTGAAATTCAGAACTTTGCATTCGTGGTCGCCATGAATACACTCGATTTTCTCCCGAAACATTATGTGGGTCTTGGATTCAGGGCCGATTGGAAGGCGGGGGAACCAAGACCGAGATCGGAA
>JAUPWK010000033.1 GCA_030916555.1 Patescibacteria group bacterium
AGCGTATGGCGTTTCAAATTTAGACGGTGAGTATTGTACGGATTGGACGTGTACGCAGTCGGCTCCGGCACCGGCCTGTTTTGGTACGGATCGGCCAAATACCGAGGCCTGTGGTGAGGGTGGGTGTGAGTGTAACCTTGATCCATGGACACACCCTGCTTCAAATGTTTTGGAATACAAAGCGGTTATTTCAGCTATTCGCGGCCTTCAAGCACCTTGGTTTGCTGACCGGTGGGCTACGGGGGGTTTATATGCGACCAACGATGGTAATACGGTATTCCGGATGTCGACGCGCGTATCACTCTCAGATCCACACCTCATGTTCCGTCCAGTTATCGATATGCGCACTAACTGGGATGGACTATGGACAACCATTCCAAGACCTGACGGTTGGGAAGGGCCGCCATTGTTTTCAAATGCCATTAACCAATTTATCGCACCTTTAGACGGCTATTGGCCACTCGCTTGGGAGGTGACGCTCGATTCTGCTACTCAAGAAGCCTGGATGCAGCCTGTTTGGAACGTAATTGTAAAGTCAGGGGGAGAAAATGGTACAGCAAAGCTTAAGGATCTAGAGTTTGAAGCCTGTGGTTCCGGGGTCCGTACCGTAACCTGCGGGTACGAAGGGTGCAGCTTTTAATTTCGCGGTTCGTATTCTGTCTTGAGTCGAGCAAGTTGCTGCTTTTGGGTTTTTACGGCATGATAGGCCCATTCTATGTACGCTTTAGCAACTGCCAAAAAAGAGGCATATACGGCCTTAAAAAAAGCTCTCGGGAAGCAAGCGGGTGTCACTGTAGACATGCTTTTAACGCCTCCAAAGCCGGAATACGGTGATTTAAGTTTTCCTTGCTTTGAGTTAGCTAAGGGACTGAAGCGAAATCCTGCAGAAATTGCAGCTGAGGTAGCTGCTAAGATTGGACCATCAAAACTCATTAGTCGAATTACGTCAGTTGGACCGTATGTTAACTTTACCTTTGATGACGCAGCCTTTGCTGCCCATATTTTGAGTGACGTGCTCAAACTCAAGGGTCGTTACGGGAAATCAACAACTGGTAAAGGTAAAAAGGTTTTGATTGAGTACGCTAACCCAAACACACATAAAGAAATTCATGTTGGTCACCTCCGCAACTTCTCTTTGGGAGCAGCAATCGTGAATATTTTGCGGTTTAACGGCTATGAAGTTGTGCCGGTATCGTATATCAATGATCTCGGAAATAATGTAGCCAAATGTTTGTGGGGTCTGGAAAAGCTTCATGCTGGAGAAGAGGCGCCGGCCGAGAATCGTTTGAATTATCTTGGAAAAATTTACGCTGAAGCGAACACCGCTATTGGGGAAGACGACGCAAGAAAGGCCGAGGTGTCTGAAATCCAGCGTCAGTTGGAATTGATGGAAGGGGAGTGGGTGCCGCTCTGGAAGAAAACTCAGAAGTGGTCACTTGAAGGTTTGAAAGAGATTTTTGATCAATTTGGACTTGAACTTGCTCATATTTATCTTGAGCACGATCTCATTAACGATACACATGAAATCGTGAAGCGTTTGTTGACGGAGGGCGTCGCCAAGATGAGTGAAGGCGCCGTGATTGTTGATTTGGAAGAGCAGGGTTTGGGTGTGAATTTGCTCCGCAAGTCAGACGGTACGCTTTTGTATAACGCTAAAGACTTGGCTTTAGCGTTTAAGAAAGAGGGGGATTATGACGCTGATCGGCTCATGATCATCGTGGATAATCGTCAGTCTTTGGCTATGCGTCAGCTTATTGCGACGCTCAAGCTCATGAATTTCCCTGGCGATGTTCAGCACTTATCATATGACATGGTGACCCTTCCGGATGGCGCCATGAGCTCCCGAAAGGGGAATATTGTGCGCTGGACTGACATGTATGACGCCATGTTCACGAACCTTGTTGCCGAGACAAGTAAGCGTCATCCGGACTGGTCAGCACGTAAGATTTCTGCCAACGCCAAGGCACTTGCCATTGCGAGTGTTAAGTTTGTGATGTTGCGACAGGATCCTGAAAAGGTTCTAACGTTTGACATGGAGGAGGCTATGGCAGCTGAGGGATATACGGCTCCGTATATTCTGTATACCGTGGCACGCATCTACACCTTACTGAATAAGGCGGAGATCGCGCCTGAAGAGCGCCCAGAGTTATTGGTGCAACCTATTGAACAGACGCTGTTAAAGTTGGTTGCTAAGTTCCCCGACATTGTGCAGCTGGCCGGAGCTACATCCCGGGCTTCAGTAATTGCACAGTATGCTTTTGAGCTTTCACAGGAATTTGCGCGTTACTATGAGGTAGTACGTATTCTTGATGATGTGAACCATGATAGAGTAGCTGCTCGACTGGGGCTGCTTGACGTGGTCAGGCAGACGTTGTCGAATGCGATGAGTACACTTGGTATTCAGGTAGTAAAAGAAATGTAAATCTATTCTCGTTCTGTGGCTTTTTCTATGGCAAAAACTGGCGGAGGTGAGACGGTAGTTGCTCGCGGTGTTAAGGTAGAAGGCGATTTTATTGTTGAGGGAAATATTATCATTGAAGGCGAAGTACGCGGCACGATTGTCGCAAGCGGTGATTTACAGATTGGACCAGAAGCGAAAGTTGATGCAGATATTAAGGCCGAGAGTGCAACAATCGCTGGAGAAGTTCGCGGTAATATGCGGATTAATGCCAAGCTTGATTTGCTTCCGTCCTCAAAGTTTACTGGCGATTTAGCGGCTGAAATCTTGTCTGTTGGCGCAGGTGCGCAGGTTAATGGCACGGTGCGTATGGGTGTGGAAGAGCCACCAAAGCCAGCTCGTGGTAAGCGTGCTCAAGCTGCAAGTAGCGCGAGCGATGAAGAGGCTGAATAGTTTTTGTGTACTCGTACTTCTACGATGCATTTCTTCAGGATCGGAAATACGAGCGCGATATCGCGTTGCTTGAAACTCGTTTGACTGATCTCGGGATCATGGGAAAGATTACTCGTCTTGCCCTTTTTCGTGACGGCGTAGAGGTTATTCGAGACGAGATCGCAGATGGCGCAGATACCATTGTGGCAGTGGGAGATGATAATACGTTACGCCGTGCTATTGAGGCGGTAGGAGATACACGTACGGTGCTCGGTTATTTACCCCTTAGCAACAAAAGCGTTTTTGCGGAATTACTTGGTATTCCAACCGGGGTGGCTGCATGTGATATTTTGTCTGCTCGGCTGGTTCAGGATATCGATGTTGGCGAAATTAATAGCCGTCGTTTTCTTCACGCGCTTGAGGTTGATGCTGCTGATGCCGTGATTTCGTGTGAGGATTTGTTTACGGTGACCGTTCCGGGCAAGGCCTCAATTTCTGTGCGTAACTTGGCCTTTCCTGATGATACGGGCGTCACTGATCCCACGGACGGAAAGCTGGTTTTTGTAATCCGACAATCCCATTTTTCTTTCTTTGGGCGTAAGTCAGAAGTGAGCAAAATTCCATTTAAACGGGCTCACATTTTTACAGATAAACACGTCAATATCACTATTGATGGTGGTGAAAAGCTACAAGGAAAAGAGTTCGAGATTCGGGCTATTCCTGGTCGGTTACGCTTGGTGACTGGGAAGGAGAGGAAATTTTAACTACGGCTATTCCAAGTACGAAAAGTACGGTAGAGGTGATGGCTGAGAGCATGCAGTATTGGCAGATGGCATGAAGAATTCCCAGCTGAACGTAAACAAACCAAGCGGAAAAAAGCACTCCAAACACGGTCATCGCGGCCGTGATTTTGAAATAGAGTTTAGATCGGTATTCAAGAAAGAAGTAGCTCCCAAGGAAAATAGTGAGATAAAACAAAACTCCGAATAGTGCCACGGGAATGCCCAGGAATTCTGAATATTCACTTTGGGTTACAATCTCACAGCCGTGCGTAATAGAGCAGGGTAGGGTGGCGCCAGTGTAATGATTGATTGTGAGATAGGTGGCATCGAGGAAGCCAAGGAAACTCACGACAAGCATGCTGATCGCCAGGAGTTTAAGCTGTTTTTGTGATTGCGCGTTGTCGGCGTTTTGCATAGGCATGATCAAGGCTAAGGGTTCCGCCACCAGTTACGACAAGTACAAATAACGTACCAAAGATTGTCACGTGCGCATAGACTTCTTCTCCAAAAAAGAAAAAGGATAGACTAAGAATGAGAAACGTGAGCGCGCTCATGATGCGGGTTTGGATACCGATGAGCAGAGCGAACCCCAGGATGAGTTCTACGATTGTAGCGCTCACGACCCATGTAGCAGTGCTTAGGGGGAGATAGGTGGTGAGATTGAATTGTTCTACGATCGCCCCAAAGACATGAGGGTTCATGAGCTTATCGGTGATAGCCATGAGCACGAGCGAGCTCCCGAGACCGAGGCGGAGTACAAATGGAATCCATTTTTTAATGTTCTCGCTAAAGCTGTGCATGGGTAGCCCTAGGAGATCATCTACACCTGGCTTGGCTTGGCCAAGCATGAAAAATGCGAGAAGCGCAGCGATGACTTCAAGGTTATCGATAAGTCCGGGGTGCAGTATGAGTGCTCCAATTGCCAGAGCGAGTGCCGCGAGTGTGGTTGGCGTGAGGGCCATGCCGGCAATGAGCAGGAGCCCAAGGATGATTTGAGCTGTCGCGAAGGCGGGCTGATTGGTGATGGCGGGCGAGATGAGGACTTGTGCGCTTCCAGCTCCAATAAATGCAATTCCTAAGCTAAAGCGGAGGATCCAGGGGATAAACTCTTGATAGGTGCGGGCTCTGCCTCGGAAGTAACGAACACGGTCACGGATGGCGGGGAGTTTGTGGCCGGCAAACACTAGGGCCGCGATGAACGCAAAGGCCGAGGCAAATAATGCGAGGTTTAGGATGTCGGTGAATGGACTTGCTATAAACACATAATCCGCGCCGCTGTACGTGGCTTGATCCTGTTCTGACAACAGATATGAGGCATGAGCAATCCGCTCAGTCATACGTTATTGAAGTTTAGCGTCGAGTACTGCTTTGAAGGCGTCAAAACCGCGTGGGTTTTCAAGAGGCTCACCATTTAGGAAGAAGGTAGGAGTACCGCTTACGCCAACCGCTGTGCCGCTACGATAGTCTGCCGAGACGCGATTTTTTACTTCTTTACTATCGATGTCGGTTTTAAATTGTTCGACGTTTAAACCAAGCTCTTGTGCATAAGTGGCGAAGGTGTCATGAGGGTTTGCGAGTCGGTTCCAATCTGATTGACGTTCAAACAGGAGATCATGCATCTCCCAGAATTTTCCTTGAAGGCCGGCAGCTTCTGCGGCTTGGGCAGAGATGGTGGCGTTTGGGTGAATGGTCTGGAGTGGGAAGTAACGATAAACCACTCGTAGGTCATTAGCGTAAGCAGCCTGGACCTGCTCAAGGAGTGGGGCATAGGTAGCGCAGGTTGGACACTGGAAGTCGGCGTATTCAATCAAGGTTAGCGTGGCGGTCTCGGGGCCGGTTACATGATCAATTTCAGTTACGGTGCTATCAAGTGGAGAAGGTTGACTGGTGCCGTCCTGTTGTTCGCCAATCCAGATTAGGCCTCCAATAGCTCCGACGATGAGTACTGCAATGCCGGCAAGTCTGAGGAGGGGCATGAGTTTCTCTTTTCTGGCTCGACGACGATCATTTTTTGCTTGTTCAGCTTTCTTGGCTTCACGATCCATCTGAGCGTTATCTGGGGTTTGCATGTTTTCCATAATGTGCCAAAGGTAGCATGAATCTGCCTGTCCGGCAATAAACAAAACGACCTCCCAGGGGAAGTCGCTCTGTGGTGCGGACGAAGGGACTCGAACCCTTAAGCCATTGCTGGCACCAGCCCCTCAAGCTGGCGCGTATACCAATTCCGCCACGTCCGCATTTTTAGCGGGGCAACTATATAAGATATGTCGCCTCTTGGCAAGATCTGAAAAGTGTTTTACTATACCGCCGCTGTTTCCTAGCGAAATGGATGCTTAGCTCAGCTGGTTAGAGCGACTCGTTTACACCGAGTAGGTCGGGGGTTCGAATCCCTCAGCATCCACCACGGGCTTTTAGCTCAGCTGGTAGAGCGCTTCCATGGCATGGAAGAGGTCAGCGGTTCGATCCCGCTAAAGTCCACCAAAGCCGACTGTCTTGATTGGGCGGTCGTTTTTGTTTGCTACAATGGTAGCAGGAGCAAAACCATTGAATGATTTTATGCTTACGCGGATTTTGATTGGGATTGGCATGATCGTGATTGGCTATTTCATGGCCGCGAAAACCAATTGGTTTTTAGATCTCTTGGGTCCTGTTGAGTGGGCCGAGCGCCACTTTGTAAGTGACGGGAGCCGCTTGTTCTATAAGTTGCTTGCCATTGTTATTATTATTTTCGGCATCATTGTCGTGACCGATCTTTACGATTCTATCGTTGGTGGTTTTATTGCCTTGGTTTTCTAATCTATGTCCGGAAGTGCTTTGTTAGATGCGGAAAGAATTTTAGCTACAGCGGGTATTACGCCAGGGATGACAGTGGCCGATTTTGGTGTAGGTAGGACGGGCCACCTGATTTTCCCGGCTGCACGAATTGTGGGGGAGTCGGGGAAGGTTTATGGAGTTGATCTGCTTGCTGATGCTTTACACATGCTTGAAGGCAGGAGACGCCAGTACCTGGTACATAATCTTGAGTTGGTTCATGGCGATATCGAGGCCGGAGGATTGGATATCCCTGCGCGGTCTCTGGATAGAATTTTCCTTGTGCATACGTTGCCAGTGGCACGTCGGCATAAAGAAGTAGCGCAAGAGGTGAGACGCTTGCTGAAAAGCG
>JAUPWK010000034.1 GCA_030916555.1 Patescibacteria group bacterium
CCAAGGTCTTTCAGTCCTTGCTGGAAGGTTAACACATTCTCGATTTTTTGAGTTGAAAGCACTGAATCACCAGGAGAATGTATCGTTGATAATTTATCCTTAAAAATTGGCATGTCGCTTTGAAGAGTCGCCAAGCCCTGTGGATCTGCCGGGGCTGGCACTACTGCAGCTTTCACAAGGACGGCAGCTTTTTCTTCCGGGGTGGCTGGTCCAGTGATTTTTCCTTCTCGATCAACCATATACACTTCGTCGCCAGAAAGTAATGCGACCATGAATACATCCTCGACTACTGAAATAGTTACATCTGATCCTTGGCGCTCGATCTGGACACTTTTTATTGGAAACTGAGCTTGAAGAGTATTGATGGATCGCTGAGGTTTAAAAAACCAACGGTGCCCGTTGGGGAAAATGAAATAGTTTGTTTCAGAAAAATCTTGTAACACTTGTAGCTTCAAATCATCTGAATTGAGCGTAACGGTTCCAACTACATAAACGTTCTGCAAACGCAGGTACGGTCCGTATACGGCCTCACATAGCCCAGCCACAAGTCCGAGTAATAAAACTCCAAGCCCAAAGAGTGGCCAGAATTTTGCTTTTGTTTGCACACGCGGAAACAAAGGATTGCTGGTTTCGTGTAAACCGTAAGCCTTAGCCTCAAAGAAGCGCATGAAATTCCTCCGTTTCATACTCCTAGGTTACAATCCGCGGTAAGAGCGGATTGATACGCGTCACAATTTCGTAATTAATGGTACCAACCTTATCTGCCATATCGTCAGCAGTGATAGCGTTCATGCCATCTCTCCCAAGCAGGGTAACGGTGTCCCCTGCCCGAGCAGCCGGTACGGTGGAAACGTCGATCATGAACATATTCATGCAAATGTTTCCAAGCACTGAACAACGTGTTCCTCTCACAATCACCTCGCCGCACCGGGAAAGCTTACGATCATACCCATCATAATAGCCTACCGGCAAGACAGCAATACGCATCGGTCGATTTACAATAAAATGACCGCCGTACCCAATTTGGGCTCCAGGAGCAACGCTTTTTACTTGAGCAATCGTGGTCTTCCAGCTTAGGGCAGGCACCAAGTCTACCCGTTGTCGACCAAGTGTTACTGTACGTCGCACGCTTGCCGATGGCCAAAGCCCATAAAGTGATAAGCCAATACGAACCATGTTGTAATGCGTATCAACTTTTGTCAGCGCTGCTGCCGAACAGGCCATGTGTGCAAATTTTGGGGCAATATCATGGTCCGCAAGCGTGGCCGCAAGCGTTTCAAATTTTTGCATCTGCGCAAAGGTAGGTTCTGGTCGATCGATATCTTCAGAGCTAGCAAAATGTGAGCCAACTGCAAAAACCGTGATACGTTCACCCGCTTTTTTGATAGCTTCAAAGGCAGCTTCAAGCTCCCTGGCATCCATGCCTTGACGATACAGTCCGGTTTCAAGTTTTAAGTTAATAAACGCACTCGCGCCCTTGGCACGTGCCGTCTCAGCCAGACCGGCAATCGTCTCAGGGTCATATACCGTTTGTACAAAACGTCCTGATACCACCTCCGCATAGCGCGATGGCAAAGTGAAACCCAAAATGAAAACCGTACAAGCTGGATCAATAGCTCGAATAATGAGGGCCTCATCAACGCTATCAACCGCAAATGTTGTCACGCCAGATTTTAGCGCGATACGTGCAATCTCCTTTGTACCGTGTCCGTAAGCATTCGCTTTGATCACCGCACAAAACTCCACTCCGGGCGTGAGCACGGAGCGGAGGTTTTCAATATTGCTTGAAAGTGCAGTTGATGAGATTTCAACCCAGGTTTTATATGGTTGACCCGCAATCACATTTACGCTCTTGGTGCCAAGACTGTTTTACCACCCATAAATGGCTGAAGTGCTGCCGGAATACGTACGGTACCGTCTTCCTGTTGGTAATTTTCAAGTACAGCCACCATGGTGCGACCAAGTGCAAAAGCGGTGCCATTCAAGGTATGCACAAATTTGGTTTCCCCGGCTTGGGTCTTGTAACGAGTATTCAAGCGACGTGACTGGAAATCAGTACAAGTACTTGTTGAATGGGTTTCGCGGTAGGTGTTCTGTGAAGGAATCCAAGCCTCAATATCAAACTTACGAGCCGCTGGAAGCCCAAGATCACCCGTACATTGCTTGATGACACGGTACGGAACGCCAAGACCCTGCATGAGCTCCTCTTCAATCGATAACAACAACTCATGCTCAGCCTCAGACTGCTCTGGAGTGGTGAAGCTAAACATTTCAACCTTATCAAACTGGTGAACACGAATAATACCCTTTGTATCCTTGCCATAGCTACCTGCTTCACGGCGGTAGCATGGAGAGAAGCCGATATAGCGAATTGGAAGCTGTTTCTCATCAAGCGTTTCATCCAAATGCAGAGCTCCGAGTGACTGCTCAGCTGTACCAATAAGATACAGATTGTCTTTAGGGAAATAGTAAATTTCCTCATGACCACCGTGTTCCAAATACCCCATGGCACGCATAACACGGGCACTTACAAGGTGTGGCACGGTTGCTGGCACAAAACCCTTCTTGGCCGCAATCGACATGGCGTACTGCATGAGGGCGAACTCGAGCAAAGCACCATCACCCAAAAAATAGGCAAACCGTGCACCACTCACTCTGGCTGCGCGTTCGGTATCAATAATCCCAAGTGCCTGACCAAGATCAAGATGATCTTTAGGAGCAAAGGTAAAGACCGTTTTATCACCAACCTCACGAACAACCTCATTTTCAGCATCGGATTTGCCAACCTTTACGTCAGGCAAAGCAGGGTTTGGAATTCGATACAGTAATTCTTCCAACTCTTCAGCAATTGGGGTGTATTCAGACTCAAGCGTTTCAGCCTTCCGATCAATCAAACGCATTGACTCAATCAATACTTTTCTCGCCTCTGGATCAGCTTTTGCGATATCTTTTGAAGCCTCATTTTTCTGTGCCTTAATTCCCTCCAATTCTGTCTTAAGAGCTCGTACACGTCGATCTAGCTCAAGCATGCGCTCAACATCGAGCTCGATATTCTTAGCAGCCGCCGCGTCACGGTAAAAGTTTGGATTCTCGCGCAATACTTTGATATCAATCATACATTTGCTTGTCCCCGTAACAGGGAGCTTTTATATGTTTCGGGATGGAATGGTTTTAACACAACTACCTGGGTTTCGTCACCTACGACTGTTTGAAACCGGAGAAAATCCTTCAAAAGCTCATCTTGATCATAGCCAAAAGCTACAATCTCAGGCTTTTCGGCCATGAAGCCATGATAGGTTCCGATTTCAAGATCCCCGGCAATTACCTTTGTCACGTATGGACTTTGTTCAATCTGCTGCTGACGAACAGCAAGCGGCTGAAGAGGTGAACGATGCTTGAGTCGTTCAACTATGGCATCTTGCGCTACAGATACGGTGAGTGCATCACCAAGTGCCCGCGCGTCACGTAAAAAGGCTTCGTGCCCCGGATGAAGTCCATC
>JAUPWK010000035.1 GCA_030916555.1 Patescibacteria group bacterium
CTACTGCGATCATAATAATCGCCAATACGCTTTGTTTTACTTCATCCGACAATAACGGCTCAGAATAATCGGCAGCCGAAGACCGTCGCTTCACCTTTTTTGCCATAGCAAACGTATTGTATCAGGCATTTCTCTCCTTCGGATAGTAGAAAGTCGAAAACAAGAGTACGGTTACTGTATATGCAAACAAACTCGCAATCATTAACGCTTACGGTTATTGCGCTTGGCATCGTAGGAATTGGGCTGGGATTGTGGTCGCTTATGCGCCCAGAGACCGTTCAGGCCCCACAGGGCCTCAGAAATTGGACCGAGTTTAGAGATACCGATGGCCGTTTTAGCCTCCAGTACCCTGACACCTACACACAACTCCCTGGTGATACCGGCGATTTTCCAATTGGAAGCGCACTCGTTCCCGCGCAAAGCGGCGTAACGGTACCTGTCATAGCCACTTTCAAGCTTGATGAAAGCGATTATGGTGGCACAAATCTAGCCGGAGCTTGGGTCACGGTTGCGGTCACGCAAAATAACAATGAAAATGCCTGCGCACAATCGTTTGACGGGCTCACTACACTCGCTCTCACCGCTACCCGTACGCAACACGACATCACCTGGTACGAATTCGCAGATGGCTGGATAGCAGAAGGCGCAGCAGGCACGAAGTTTGAAACCCGGACCTTTCACACAATCAATAACGGCAATTGTTACGAGGTCCTCCTCCATCTTGCAACCACGAACATCGGCAACTATGATCCGGGCACAGTAGCAGCGGTAGACGAAGGCACATTACGCGCCCAACTTCAGTCGATCTTCCAAACATTCACCTTCACACAAGAATAGTGCTCATCACCAAACATAAAACCGCCTTTGTTGGCGGTTTTATGTTTGAGATATTTACTTCGCGATGCGCTCCACGTAATCACCCGTTTCCGTACTCACCATTACTTCGTCCCCCTCTTTGATGAAAATTGGTACGCGGATTTGAAGATCATTATCCGTAGTAGCGTCCTTAAGGACGTTACCGGACGCAGTGTTGCCAGCTACAGCTGGATCGGTTTGCTTGATGGTGTACTGCACTTTAAGCGGGAGCTCCATGGCGATAGCGTTGTCATTATGCATAACAACCGTACACTCAAGTCCTTCCTTCAAGTACTTTGCATCATCGCCAACCATGTCACGACCAATCATCACCTGCTCATAGGAGTTGCCGTCCATGAACGTTAAGGTGTTGTCGTCGGCGAAAATGAATTGCATTTTCTTGTAACCAACATCTTCGTAGGTCAGGTTTTCAGCTGACTTAAAGTTATGCTCAACCACCTTGCCGTTCGACAATGACTTAATGCGCGTGCGCACAAACGAGCTTCCCTTTCCTGGAGAAACGCGCTGGAAGCTGGCCACAGCCCAAAGCTCACCATCAAGATTGATCACGGTACCTTTCCGAATATCATTAGGAGATGCCATAGTTTAAAAACGTTGCGAAGGAGGGAATAAGTGAATGGCGTCAATGTTTTTAACGCCGGCCTTGAGCATAACCAATCGGTCTACGCCTAGGGCATTGCCAAAAGATGGCGACCGCACAGATGCTAACCCATTTAAGAGCTCTTCGTCAATTGGAAAGACCTCTTTACCGGCCAAACGACGCTCCGCCGCCTCGAGCTCGAAACGCGCTCTTTGCTCAATGGGATCGACAAGCTCAGTGAACCCGTTACAGATCTCAAGTCCGTTCACATAAGCCTCAAAACGCTGAGCTGAACGGCCATCTTGGTTCTTTTGAGCAAGCGCCGCCTCAGCAACCGGATAATCAGTCAAAAAGAAGCGGGAGTGCTCGGCCTCAAGCCTTGGCATCACTTCAAACTGGAAAAGATCAGCCACTTTTGCCGCCTGCTCAGGCGTAGCATCGGCCGGGTGATAGCCAAAATACTTTTCGAACTCGGAGACATAGCTCACGCGTGGCCAGGGTTGGTGATCAGTAGCAGGTAGGGCACCATCGAGAACAAAGTTCACGAGCTCCTCCGTCTCTCGCATGCAATCCTCGTAATTCTTCCCCTGCTGGTACCACTCAAGCATTGAAAACTCCACGCTCCACCGCTCTCCCATTTTTTCAACGTTGCGGAAGACTGGTGTGATTGTATAAATTTTTTCGAGACCAGCTCCGAGCAGTTTTTTCATCGAATACTCAGGACTCGTAATCAGGCCAGCGCGATGCGTCGTGCCATCAATGAACTTCACATCGACACCCACCGGATCAAGGTTTGGCTCCATTCCCGGAGAACGAACGGCGAGTGGAGTTTGGACATTTAGGTAGCCTCGATCAACAAAAAACTTGTGAATCGATGACTGTACATCGTTCCACAACTTTGCACGAAGCTCGAGGTCTTGTTTTGACAACATACACTAAAGCAAAAAGCGGCCGAAGCCGCTTCTTTGCTGTCTTATTTCAGAACGAATGGGAGAAGACCGATGATGCGTGAGCGCTTAATCTCAGAAGCGACCTGTCGCTGGTGAGCGGCGCAGACACCGGAACGCTTACGTGGCACGATCTTACCGTAGGAAGACAAGAAGCGGCGGAGCAAATCTGTGTGCTTGTAGTCGATAACGACATCTTTGTTCACACAGAAGAAGCAATAGCGCTCGCCTGTAGCTTGGGCTTTATTGTTCATCATAGAGGATTAAAAGGGAATGTCTTCAAGTTTAATTTCTTCTGCAGGTGCTTGCGATGGCTCATCCATCATGACTGGCGCTGCGGCAGCCTCAGCTGCGACATCGCCGGCATCAGTTGCGCGAGGAGCTCCAGATACCTGCCCGGAACGATCCAGCATGATCATGTTTTCGATCACCACCTCAGTGCGGTAACGCTTCTGACCATCTTGTCCTTCCCACTCACGGGTCTGGAGACGACCATCAACGTAGATCTTCTTACCTTTCACAAGGTACTGGGCACAAACCTCACCAAGACGACCCCAGGCGACCAGGCTATGGTAATCAGCCTGCTCTTTCTTCTGGCCATCCGAGCTTGTAAAAGCGCGATTCGTAGCAATCGTGAATGACGCTACCGACTGACCGCTTGTCGTCTTTCGCAATTCAGGATCGCGCGTAAGGTTGCCAATGAGCGTGACGCGGTTCAAGGAAGATGCCATAAAGGATACGGGTTAAACTGGTTGATCGGCTCATGAACGGAACACCTTGGTTGATATGGTGGTTGCAACAACCATTTTAACCATGTTCACCAAGTCGACAGAACCGACGATCAATCGTTTAGATATTCTTCATGATATCTGAATCTAGAATTTGATCCAACTTATTAGAGAGCTCTTCGGTGGTTACCTTACCGGTCGTATCTGCAGCCTGAGTGCGAGGAGCGCGCTCTGGACGATCAGTACGCTCTTCACGGTCACCAGCGCGGCGGCCTTCTGGAGTGAGAGGTGGGGTGTACTGCACGAGCTTGAATTCACCCTTTGGAATGCCTTCTGGGCGTGCCACGATCATGTGACGGAGCACTTCCTCAGTCAAACGAAGATCGAGATCCAACTTCTTCATGGTCTCAGGCTCAGCCTGGACGTAGAAAAGGATGTATGTGCCGTAACGCTGACGCTCAATTGGATAAGCGGTTTTAATTTTCCCAAAAGAGTGGGTCTTTTCTACCTTGGCACCTGATT
The DNA here is from genome assembly GCA_030916555.1 of Patescibacteria group bacterium. Lineage (GTDB taxonomy): Bacteria > Patescibacteriota > Patescibacteriia > UBA9934 > UBA9934 > JAGORL01. The sequence goes on from JAUPWK010000035.1 coordinate 3,654, forward strand.
TCTCAAATACCTTGGTAATAGTCCCAATAACACCATCTACTTCCGTGTCAGCATACTGAGACGGCAAAATGGTCATGATTTCGTACAACATAGTGTTGACTTGGCCTCGCCTCTTCAGGCGGGCAACCCTGAGAAACCCAAGGTCATGGACAAGAATAAGTGCCGGAAGAGTAGTTGAATTGCGCTTTTCCGTCAAGTTTTCGCGGCCGATCCTCGGGGCTGGCCAAAAACTTAATTCTCTGCTAACATCACGCCAATATGCAAATTTTTGCGCTCTTGGGTGCTCATCCGGATTTATCAATTTCCGAGATCGGCGTAATTACACAAGCGAATCCGTCCTGGAAAGACGGAGCTTTAGCGATCTTCGATGACGTTGAAACTGAGCTCAATCCACTTCAATTCCGCCTAGGTGGAACACAAAAGCTTGGCGTGGTCTTAGGCACCGTCACCACCACCAATCAAAAAGAGTTGGCCAGCTTCTTAGCAACCGACCTCATGGCCCTTCACCCAGAAGGTAAGCTCAATTTTGGTTTAAGTGTGTACGGCGCCAACCAGTCTCGTCTTGATCAGGTGCGTACAGCCACGAAGAACTTGGGCCTCGAGACCAAATCTCGCTTAAAGGAAGCTGGTCGCGGTGCTCGCTACGTCATTTCGCGGGAAGCCACCCTTTCCGCCGTTGTCGTCGTCAGCAATCACCTCTTAAGTAAGGGGGCTGAATACGTTTTAATCGTTCGTGATAACGATATCGTGATTGGACGCACCGTGGCCGTACAAAATGTCGACGACTGGGCCAACCGTGATTTCAATCGCCCACGCCGCAACGCCAAACAAGGCATGCTACCACCTAAGTTAGCACGCATCATGGTGAATTTGACCGGCGTTGATGGCGCGGGAAAAACTTTACTTGATCCATTTTGCGGCAGCGGCACCGTACTCATGGAAGCCGGACTTTGCGGCTTCTCAAAAGTCATCGGTGGAGACATTAATGACATCGCTATCGCAGACACCGAGGCGAACCAAGATTGGTTGATTGCACAAAACTTTAAAACCGCCGAGCTTCGCACGTATGTTGGTCAAGCTAAAGATGTTGGCAACCACATTGGCGCACGCAGTGTTGATGCCGTAGTTACGGAAACGTACTTAGGACGTCCACGCAAAGGACTTGAAACCGCCTCAGACATTGAAGAAGCAATAGTGTATCTTGAAGCTTTGTACAGCGAAAGCTTTGCGGCCATCAAAGAAGTCTTGAAACCGGGCGGAGTAGTGGTTATCGCAGCTCCTGTTCACTACTTAGACGATAAACCTCATTTCGTTGCCGTGGCGGAGATCATGTATAAGCTCGGCTTCACCCCTGCCCCGATGGCCTGCGACAATTTGATCTATCACCACCAAGATCAATACGTCGGCCGCCAAATTCTGCGTTTCAAATTACCCCAATAAAAAAAGGAGCCTCCGGGCTCTTTTTTGTTTTATTTTAGCAGTATTTAGTTGACAAAGTCATTATCGTCGCGTACCTTCTTTCAGCCACCCGGAGGAATGATGCCAAAAGTTCATGCTGAAGAACAGTTACTTCAGATCTTTCTCACACAACTCGAAAAAGCCTCTCACTCGCTCCCGAACTTCCGCTCTGGAGCTCCGCTCAGCGTAGCCGAACTTCTACCTCATGCTCGCCTGGTGATTCGGCTGGCGAAAAGGTACGAGCGAATCGCTCAACCGCGTGGACTGACGGTCATGGACCTGATTCAGGAGGGGTACATAGGCCTCATGAGGGCCTTCGAAAGGTTCGATCCGAAGCGCAACAACACATTTGGAACCTACGCCACTTGGTGGGTCAGGTCCGGTATCACGAGAGTCCTGAACGACAGTCACTTTTGTGGCGTTCGGCTCCCCGGAGGACGGCGCGAAGGCATCAGGAACATCGGAAAGGTCATCGACGAAATGACCCGGCAGCTGAACAGACCTCCTTCAGCCACCGAGCTTGCACATGCAGGACATCGATACGGATTCACTCCCGAACAAGTCAACGAACTCCTGAGCTATAGCGCCCTACAGTCCGTAGGCTTGAATACGCCGGTCGGAGACGATGGAACGCTTACCCTCGCAGACACCATCGCCTCCCCGATGCAATCCCCGGAAGAACAAGTGGTGATGGACTGGATGATGGCCTGGATCAGAACGTTCGTGGACGAACTCGAGGATCGAACGCGGTCTGTAATCGAACGCCGCTACGGTCTCAACGGGGCAGACAGCTGCAGCCTGCAAGAGATCGCCGATGATCTCCGTATCTCAAGGGAGCGGGTCCGTCAGCTCGAACGAGCTGGACTACGCCGCATCCAGAGACTCATGGCAACGGACACCGCAAAGCTCATGGCCAGACAGCGAGCAAAGAAAGCCCGCAGAGCCAAACACCGCTAAGCTCAACGCATGCGTGACAATCGGTCACCAAGCATGCCGAGAGCTTGTTTTTTTTGCTAATTTGAGCCATTTTACCTTGACTTTTTTGTCATTTTCTGCTATACTTTTAGGTTAGATGTTCATTCCACCCTCTTCCTACGGGAGCTGTCATGCTCAAGACTTTCGCTTCTCTCATGGCGGCTTCCGCCATGATTCTCGCAATCAGCGGGATCATTTTCATGAGCCAGCAGTGGCTCATGGAATCGGTTCAGAATGATCTCTTGGAGGCGAGCGTTCAGTCTGCCGCTGGGGTCCAGGAGTCCGATCTGCGGAAACGAGTCGAGGCTCAGCTGAGTGTCGAGCGTCGACACCACACGGAACGGCGGGTACGAACCTGCCTCCGGTACAGGAATGATTTCGAAGAGGCGGCACGGCTCACCCACCAGCCCACATCTCTCCTCGTGGCTGTCGCGACCATTGAGTCGGGCGGCTGCAAGGACGTGGGTAATCATGAGGCCAAGGGCTTCATGCAAGTCCACCGCCCAAGCCCAGAGCACATGAAGGTAGCGGCCGAGCTCCTGCGGGTTGACCCCCTCAGGCTCGACTACATTGGAAACCGTCGGCACAACCTGGTGCTTGGTGCGGTCATCCTGAATGACTACACCCGGCACTTCGGCAACGTTGCCGACGGGCTCGAGGCCTACAACCAAGGCCCGAGCAACGTGGAAGTCGGCGACCACTCCGACTACCCAAAATACGTCGTTTCGGTGCTCGCGACCGCGGAGATCGCGAACCACTGAACCTCACACCGTCACCCTTCCCGGGCTGGCGGTGTTCTTTTTATAATCAAATACCGCCCAGTGAAGGGCGGCAGCTTTGGCTCAGATACGACCGAGTTCACGCATACGGCGTCGATGCGCGCGCCGCAAACGCGAAAGATAGTTCACGAGCCTACGGTGCGGAAGTCGATGCTCCCGTAGCTCGCTCATGACGGACTGCGCGATGAACCCAGTGATCTGCAGCAAGCTGATTCCGAGCAACAGAAGCCACAACCACTGTACGACCGCAATGTACCGCTGCATGAGTTGGAGCCGCATTTGACGGTCAGCCCCGCGCGCCTCCCACACGTACACCACGTCACGGACGTATGCGAATGGAGCCGCATCATAGACCCCAAGGGTCCCGTAGTAGGAGTCAGAGGGGAAATGGATCCACGACGCAAAGGACTCTGCCAACTCTGTGGTCGCAAACCGCGTGTGACGACGCTGGTAAGCCTCCATCCAGACGCGGAGTCGCGAGTGCGCATACTGTCGACCCACCTCAACGTACACGAACACGAGCAAAAAGGTGAGGACAATCTCAAGATAACGCATCATTCATCCTTGGTTGGGGACATGAAAATACTCAAAATTGTACAAAATGTCAATACATAAAAAGACACCCAAGGTGTCTTTTTATGTATTACCCACCAATCCTGAAATGACACACGTCACCGTCTTGCATGATGTAATCTTTACCTTCGACTCGGAGCTTCCCTTTATCACGAGCCCCTGACTCACCATTACAATCGATGTAGTCTTGGTATGAAATCACCTCAGCTCGAATGAAATTCTTTTCAAAGTCGGTATGAATCACGCCTGCAGCTTGCGGAGCCTTTGCTCCCTTCTTAATGGTCCAAGCACGCGTCTCCTGCACACCCGTTGTCAGATACGTGATCAAATCAAGTCGTTCGTAGCACTTCTTGATGACCTTATCTAAGCCAGATTCCGTCATGCCTAAGGCAGCGAGCATCTCTTTGGCCTCAACAACCGGAAGTCCGGCTAGCTCGGCTTCAATTTTGACCGAGATTGGTAAAGCTAAACGATCTGGTCCAAGCGGCGAAACCCAGTTTGGATCGTTTGCATCTTCTTCATTGACGTTCACGATATACAAAATCGGCTTATTCGTAAGTAGCCGAATACCCTGCACAGCCTCCTTCTCTTCATCCGTAAATTCAACCGTACTCGCAAGCCTACCGGCCGACAAAGCACCGAGCCACTTCTCATACGCCGAAACTTGAGCAACCACCTCGGGATCTTTTCCGGCTTTCAATTTGTTCTTTACACCGTCGAGCATCTTCTCAACCGTAGCATGATCTGCCATGGCCAACTCAAGCTCAATCACTTCAACGTCACGAATCGGATCCACGGAACCATCAACGTGAATAATGTCATCGTTCTTAAATGAGCGGACCACGTGCGCGATCATGTCAGTCTCGCGAATATTCGAAAGGAATTTATTTCCTAGGCCTTCACCTTTATGTGCCCCCTTCACGAGGCCGGCAATATCAACAAACTCAATCGCGGCCTTAATAATTTTTTGAGTTTTGGACATTTCCGACAGTACGTCGACCCGAGCGTCAGGGACCTCAACCACACCAACGTTTGGTTCAATGGTACAAAACGGAAAATTGGCGCAATCCACCTGTTTCTTGGTGAGCGCAGTAAAAAGCGTCGATTTACCTACGTTTGGTAGGCCAACAATGCCAACATTTAACATACGGAGCGTAGTCTAATCGATACATTGACTTTTTGCCAGTTTTGGCCTAAACTCCTCAGTCCCTTGGGCCCCTGGTGTTCCCCACTTGGGTAGTAGCGACCGGGCCTAAGGAACCTTTCAGCCACTCAATCTTCACATCACCAAAAAGCGTCCGTGTCTTATCCGCTCTCCTTGAGCGCAACAAGACGCGGACGCTTATGCTTTTATAATGCCGGGATTGGCTCTGGGATGCCGTTGGTAGCTTGTCCGGACCTAAGTCGATCAACTCTAGCCTGAACAGTAACGTCATCTGGATTTAGCGTGAGTACTGTTTCAACCTCACGAATCGCTGCAGGTATATTTCCCTGTTGCTCATAAACAACTGACAAATACCAATGAGCGTTTGCATACTCTGGCGCTAACTCGATAACTCGCTGAAGCTCCATTTGTGCCAACTCATTTTTTCCCTGTCGTAGATACAATAATCCGAGCTGGAAACCAACGCCTACATCTTGTGGAGCCTGGGCACGAACCGTCTCAAGGCCACGAATCGCTTCCGCCAAGTCACCCATTCTTTCATGAACGAGCGCCAGATAGTACTGGGCAGGAGCATAGTCCGGCTTCAGCGCCACCGCAGTTGCAAGATGCTCTTCAGCCTGTCGCAGAGCCTCTTCCTTACGGTCTTTTGCCTGGGTTGCAACATCTTTATCCTCATTCTGTAATAACGGGTTCTGTGCATCTGCTATGCCAAGGTAAGCCCGAGCAACCTCAACTCTGTATCGGGGATTTGTCGGGGAAAGAATAATTGCCATTTCATATGCATCCACCGAAGGCTCTGCGGCATCTGGAACAACCGATAACACGTCCCGATAAACCATACCTCGGACATCCCAATTCAAGACATTAGCTGGTGACATCTCTGTAGCGCGCGTACTGGCTGCAATAGTAGCCGCGAGAAGCGACTGGACATAACTATCATCCGCTGCCTCTTCAGCGCTCACCGCCTGCAATCGCTTCAAGAGTGCAGCTGACAAATTCCGATAATACGCGTCGTTACGTGGATTTCGCGTCCCTGCTATATCTAGCAAGCGCACCACTTCATCAATTTCAGATGGTGTAGATGCTTCCGTATCCAGCTTTATAGCCTTAGCGTATGCCACCTCTGCCAGGTACCGAGGAACCGTAATAATAAAGGCTGAAACCGTACACACCAATACAAAAATTGCTACCAATATCGTGGCCAAACGAGCCCGTGCTGATTCTGAGTGCAGAACTTGCTCTGCCGCTGAAAGCTGTCCAATAACTGAGGCGGTAAGCCACCAAAAATATGCTGATAACGTAAAGTTCTGAGGGTACACAAAAGCAGCCGCAGCAAGCATAAACCAAGCCACAAACACCGGGACCACGCGTAACCACGTTGACTCACCCAAATACAGACGTCGCCCCGCTAAGCCAAAAACCACGAGCACAAGAAATATCCAGGCCAAGGCCCCAAATAACCCATAGGTCGCCAACAACGTAGTGACATGAGCATTGCCGCGATCGAAAATCACATCCCAGAATGCGGACTGGTTCACATCGAGCGGAACGTATTTTGGATACACTAACGAAAATGTTCCGGGTCCGCTTCCAAACAAAACAGATCCCTCATTCCAAGCTCCAATAGTGATACCAAGTGTTGTTGTGAGATTTGGAGATACTTCACGTAAAAACGGTGAAGGCAAACGGGTTGGTAGCAATAAAAAGATAATGGCGATGATACTGAGAAGCATGCTCGGTGCAAACCGCACCGGACTCTGGAATCGTTCGGCGTGAACAAGCGCAATCAAAAATGTCATACCTGACCCCGCAAGCGCCAACCACCACAGTGTCGGAGAGTCGAGCACGAGCAGAAACAAAAGACTGCCCGTAAACACAAAAACCCCTAACCCGACGAAAACCCTCTGGAGTATCTGAGTCGAAAACCGGAAATCAACCAAGGCTAGACCACAAATTAAGCTCATGAACGTCAGTAAGTAAATGGCCGTGGCATGCGGAGTACCAACTAGCCCACCAAAAACACCGGATGAAACCCCCAGCATCGTAAGGAGCTGGATACACACAACAATCGCAGACCCTGCAAAAGAAGCAAGTAGAGCCCGCTCAAACACCTTGGAATTCACCTGTAGTTCCTGAACAAGAAATACAAAACCTAAAAAAGAAAATAACGTCAGAACGCTCGCATATTCCTGAGCCCCTTGCCCAAGCCAGCTTGTCATAGGAGCAAGAGAAGTACCGGCGCTCATCGCCGATACGCCAAGAAATGCAATAAGCGTTAGCGCAAAAATACTTGGCCTACGGAACGGTCGGCGCTCAAGTACGTGTGCAATCACCAGACTCGTAACTGCAACACCACATACAAATACAAAGACGACTTGCTTATTGAGCTCAAGTGCCGAGTTCGTCCATGGCAAAATGGTCAGCGGGATGCTGAGCAAGAGAAACAAAAATCCAACCTGAGAAATGCCTTTTAACCAAACAATCAGCTTTCGAGACATAGACCCTCATATGATGCCACAGTCTGTCTCGATTTGGATATTTACGGTGTGACTTCCGCTACTGGTTCAATTGGTGCGGGATCGGGTGTAACCGGTGGCACTACCGGATCTAAGCTCACAGTCTCCTCCAACACCGGCTCTGTTGCAGGCGTTTCCTCAGGAACAACCACAGGCTCTTCTACAGTAACACCTGCCACCTCCGGCTCAGGCTCAGTCGGAACCACCGGATCAACTTCAGGCTCTGGATCAGGAGTAACCGGGTCCGGAGTAATAACTGGCTCGTAATCCTTTTGGTACGCAATCACAAGCCAATCGACCAATACTCCATTGGCGGCATTTTCTGCATGCACGGTAAATCCACTCTGACTTCGGTCAGTTACGTACACTTGGCCTGTCACTCCAGATGGGGTGGCGAGTACGCGATATGGCGCGGTGGTACCAATGATATCGTTAAATTGAGGATCGATATCTTCGAATCGAACGATGGCGGCGTTATTCTCAAAGGCAGTTGTACCTGACAACTGTACAGTCATTTGTCGGCTAGCGGCCACGTATGTTTCGACATCTTCGTTCTGGTGCGACTTCACAATCTGCACAACACGACCGCGGGTAATCAGGTCACCATTCTCAGCCAACTTCCAAGTATTACCAAGTCCAGTAATTGACGATACTGAGCTGATTGGTCCACCGCTCAAATTCAAGCTTGTCAGGTTCGTATTCTCAGCAACAGTTGAAACCGGAGCCTCGACCAGTGCTGGAGCCGAACCATCGCCATCATAATACGAGGCGCGAATAAACACCGTAATCATTCCAGCATCACCCGTAAATGATTGCATAGCATAACCAATGATCGGACCAGCGGTATCCGCTTTCATGGCCACACCGGGAGTGCTTGACGTTGTAAGCGGATCACCGATAGCAATTGTGCCATTTTCTGTGTTTACCTTGGTTGGTACACGTCCGCTCAATGCGATTGGACTGTCCCCTGGCTTGTATGTTCCAGCTAGGAATCCTGGTCGCGTTGATACAACTCCCGCAATTCGATCATCGTATGTCTTTCCCGTTGATCGCTTCACCTGTTCAGTATCATCCCCAAAAACAACGACCTCACCTGGCGCTAAGACTTCTGGAGCTGGGAACATTTCTGCAAAGTCATAGGATCCCGTTCCCCACCCAGCAGCATTTGTGCGCATATACCCCACACCGTTGCTGTCGTAATAAATGTACGCGGAAGTTTGTGCCGTACCCTGATTTGATGGATACAATTTTCCTGATAAGACGAGATCGCCGAGGTTATTGATGTAAGCCACCTCAGCTCCAGTGTTATTCGCTACCGAGAGTCGATAATCGTTTGCACTTGCAACTTTATTCGAGAGCGTCATGGCAATAGCCTGTGCTGACGTGCCATTCCATGCTGAGCCACGGAAAGCTAAGCTATTTGAATTTGAAACCGGCGCATTCGCAGTTGCCGTTGCAAGAGATTCAAGTGCAAGTGTTGTCGTGAAACTGTTTACATTGCCAGAACCATCAACCACATCACCACCATGCCAACCCGGGTTCACGCGCACCTTAATAACTCCCGTTCCAGATGCCAAGGGCTCTAATGCGAAACCCACGATACGACCTGCTTCGGTAGCCTTGCCCGCATAGCCAGCCGTAAAATCAGAGGCTGTTAAAGCATCACCAATCGCAATCGCACCATCCGCAGCGGTTACATACGTCTCAATCTGACCCTCCAATCCAACAATGCGGTAATTTGGGTTTCCTTCTAACGAACCATCCGCCCCAGGAATATTGTTCCCCACAAAACCCGGTGATGTAGACACAACGCCAATGACGTTATGATCATCTAGGCTACATTTTTTTACCGCTAAATCGTTAAGCGTATCCTGACAAACCATTTGGTGGTCCGCGAGTGAACTATCAAGGGTATAGAAGAATTCAGCGTAGTCAGCACCAGAGTTGTAAGCAGCACCGTCTCCAAAAAGGTCACCATCATTTTCAAACCGGAACTCTGCATCTGGCGTGCCATCTGCGTCAGACAAAATGAGAATCACTTCTTCACTATTTGCAGACTCATTGACTTTAATCACCAAGGCTTGAGAGGTAGCTGCAGTAGTAGCATCGGAAACGACATTCTGTGTTAAGACTAATGCGGAAGAAGTTGCAGCCTGACTGTCATTTTGAATAACCGATACATCCTGATCGAAGCCAATGTGGTCCTGAAGAATATAACTGAGCGCAGTATTCGCGGTCCCACCAGTGTTGTTGTAAATTGTAAATGAGTAATCGTCATTCGCGGTATCAGAAATATGGATCAAGCCTCCAGTGCTCGAGTCCAGTGTCGTTCCAAGGTCCCCAGTACCTAAAATCTTAAGAGCAGATCCGGTACCCGCGCTTACGATATTGATTGCGTGCCCGGTACCATCATGAGTAATATTAATGGCATTGCCGGAAGAGGTAGTGTTGCTTTGCGTTAATGAAATCAGATCAGCTGTATCCGTTAAAGTACCGGAAGTATTCGTATTCTCGCTTGAAATTTCAAAAATATCACCACTAATTGTTAGCAAACCAGCACTGTTATTTGCAATGCTTCTCGCAATACTGATGTCACTCGCAGAAATCGTTCCGGTAGCGGTTCTCGTACCAGAATGAGTAAGAATCACCAAATCCCCAGATGTAAGCGCGTTACCAGATGAAGCCAAACTCATGATATGGCCAGTAGTTAAACCATGTGACTGTACAGCAATGTTTGTCTCAGTGGTAAGATCATCATTTACATGAAGCGACTTCGCATCTACCGCAAACGTGTCCAACGAATCACCAATGGCAATAGTATCGGCATCGGTGTTCGTAGCGATCGCCACAGAATCGCATGCTATAGAGTTACACAAGCTCACAGAAGTGGCGTTCGTATTTCCCAAGTGTAAAGCACCAGCAGCATTCGTATCTAATCCAACGTCAGCAGCAACCGTAATAGCTCCAGTCGAAGCCACGTCAAAATTTGTTAGGTTAATCGTTCCTGTGGTTCCAATAATGTCAAAAGATGTACCAGAAATATCATTATCTCCGATAGAGAATGCATTGGCATAATCCGTGTCAGAGATAACGACAGCCGTAGTCTGCGAGGCAGAGGCCGATAGCGTAAGTACACCCGTTCCGCTCATGGACCAATCATCACCACCAGTAAGCGCCAAGATTGTTGAAGCGTTCGAATTTCCAATTGTAATCGTATCCGCAGCTGTAGAATTCGTAGCAATCTGCACCGTATTCGTACCACTGTTTGTAACACCACCAATGTCGATCGTGCTTGTAACCGCTGCGTCATTGATGTTCAAGGTGGTAGCTGCATCAAAAGCGTTTACCGTAGTCGATGCAGTCACAAGCAAGTTAAAGGTAGATGAAGACGAAGTGAGGTCGCCGCCGTTTAACGCAATGTCATCGCCTGTTGTAAATAAGCCAGCAGTCGAAATTGACCAGTCGGCTTCTGTAATTGCGATATTGTCGTTGCTTTCACCAATAAGAATACTATCCGCATCAGTTGTTGCTCCAAGAGAAATTGCGTCGCAAGTAGCAGAGTTACAAATACCCACAGAAGTGGCGTTCGATTGACCAAGACGCAAGGCGCCGGCCGCATTTGTGTCGATGCCTTGCGTGGCCGCGACTAAGATTTCACCAGACGAGCTGACGTCGAAATTTGTAAAATTGATCGTACCTGTTGTTCCGGAAATTTCATTAGCACCAATCGACAGCGCCGTATCAATCTGCGCGTCACTTGCGTTGATAGCCGTGGTCAAGCCGCCGGCAGCTACATCAAATATAATACCGTCCGCCACGAGCTCGTTTGTATCGGTAGACTGAATTGCGAATAAACCATCTGGGGTTCCAGTTGCTCCTCCGTCATCTGCATTTACCAAGGCTGCCAAGTAGTTCGTACCCGTATCCGCCGCGGCGGTGTCAGTAAAGGTAATCACAAGCGGGGTCAATGTCGCGTCAGTAGCATGCGTCACTCCAATGTTCAGATTTTCAGACTGTGCACCGTCTGTCACAAACGTCATGTCGACATCATCCGTAAAAGTAGTCAAACCGGAGTTTGTAAGTGAAGTAAAAGTAGCCGCGCCCCCAGAAGTAATCGACCAGTTAGCCGAAGCGATCGAAACCGAATCGTTAGATTCACCAATTGTAATAGTGTCAGCATCGGTATTCGTGCCAAGGCTGTAGGTGTCACAGGCGGCAGAATTACAAACAGACACACTCGTAGCATTCGTATTACCAATCGCA
>JAUPWK010000001.1 GCA_030916555.1 Patescibacteria group bacterium
TATGAGGAGGCGAAGAAAATGGCTGATGCCATGAAAGATGAATCAACGGTGCTTGTGGTGCACGGCGAGACGTGGTTGCCGGGAATCGTTGGACTTATCGCTGGGAGATTGGTGAGCGATTACGGTTTACCAGCTTTCGCATTTGCGACTGTAGGGGAGTATTTTGTTGGTTCTGGCAGAAGTCTTGGCGGACTTCATCTTGTTAAGGCTATGGAGTCTTGTGGTGATATGTTTGTGAAGCGCGGCGGGCATCCTCAGGCTTGTGGTTTGACGTTAGCGTCCATGGACAAAGTCATTGAATTCCGTGAGAAGGTGAATAGCTTTGCGCAAAAGCATTTTGGAGAGGCGGGTGTACAGGATGTGCTTGATATCGATATTGAACTGGCGTTGTCTGAGATAACCTGGGATGTGTATCATGACATTCAGAAGTGTGCACCGTTTGGGGAGGGGAATCGACCACCGATTTTTGTAGCTAAAGAGGTGCGTGTGATTGGGGCAGATGTTATGGGGAGCTCGGGGGCTCATTTGCGTCTGAGCGTGGTGCCGCCTGAGGGTGGGTTACACAAAATGGTCGGGTTTAACTTTGGCCATTTGGCTAAAAAGATTAAGCTTGGGAGCCCGGTTGATGTCGCCTTTGAAGTGGAAGTGAATGAATGGAATGGCAAGAAAGATTTGCAGTTTAGGATTGTGGACTTACACTTAACGTAGACCGTAGACAGCTCACAGTAGACAGAAAATGCGATTCCGTACAATCCTGTCTACCGTCTATTGTCTACCATCCGCCTATCATATGCTGAAACGAGTAAGAATGTATGCCGATGGTGGTTCTCGGGGCAATCCTGGACCATCTGCAGGAGCGGCGGTGTTGTATGCCATCAAAGATAATGATGACACTGGTGAGTTGGTGGGGGAGGCCGCCAAGTTTTTAGGTACGGCGACCAATAACCAGGCTGAATACACCGGTATTATTGAAGGCCTCAAAAAGGCGCATGAGCTTGGGTATGACGAAGTCGAGGCGAGACTGGATTCCGAGCTTGCAGTCAGGCAGTTGAATGGTCAGTACAAGGTGAAAAATCCTGAACTCGCTAAACTTTTTTTACAAATTTACAATCTCAAGCAACATTTCCGTAAGGTGACCTTTACTCATGTCCGACGCGAATACAACGTTGCTGCAGACGCCCTTGTAAACCGCACCCTTGATTCGTATCGATAAACAAAAAACCCTTCGCTGTACACCTCAGTGAGATGTTCAGTGAAGGGTCCCCAGCGAATCGTCGCTAGGGAAGCCGATGATCACCTCTGACATGGTGATCGGAGGGGTCTAGTTGAGGAAGGCGGGGATGACCAGCACCGAGTGAACTGGCATATTTGGGAAGTCGTACAGCCACATGCTCGCCGGCCTCTTCCGGAAGCAGAGATGGATCGTATGCACGCCCAGGTCGTGGTGATCCAGCCCAGGCAGGAGCCAGACCGCCTCCTTGGTCATCTGTTCCTTCACGAGCGTGGGGTGCTGGGCGGCCGCGAACAGGGCAGTGATTCCCAGTCGAGCTTCCTGCTCGAAAGAGCAGTCGTGCAGGGGTGTGTTGTTGTGCTCCTCGAGCTTGAGGAGACGCCACCGCAGGGTGAACGCACGGAAGGGCTCCGAATCTGGTGAGGGGAGGAGCCTCTTTTTGCTGAGATTGATTGGGCCGAGTCGGTTGCCCGGCTTGCTCTCGGAAGCCCACTTGTAGGCGAACTTCACCGTTGAGGCGAGATCGGCGAGATTTACCTCGAGCACCACCACGACCCGGGGGTCGTCGGTGTACGCGGGCGGGTCCTGACTGCCGATCCAGGTGAAATCACTGCAGCCGGTCTTGTCCATGATGCGCTGAAAGGTGAGGGATTCGATGAGCTCGGCCTGGGTGAACAAGCCGTGCACCAGGTTCTGCTGAGAGACCGCCAGGTCACGCTGGCGCTTGAGCTTTCGCTCCTGAAGCTTGCCGGCGCTGACCATGGTGCGCACGACCTGCTCGTCCAAGCCGGATGCCTTGAGAAGCTCGGCGATGCGCTCGAAGTTGACCGTCATTTTTTTACCCAACCCCTTTTGGGTTACGAGGATATACGGATCCGCCGTATCGGGTTTCAGTTGAAGGTACAAGTCCCTTCACTACTCACCTCCGAAGAGATGTTCAGTGAAGGATCCCCGCGCGTGGCGCAGGGAAGGTGACCGATGTCGCGCAGATGCGCGACGGGGTCAGAAGTTGTCGTAGCTCTCTGCTCAGAAGACGAGCGTCTCGCCGCTCAGGACGTCGTCGATGTTCGACGAGGAGCCCATCGCAGTCCAGATCATGTTGAGGCCGTCGATGTCCACGCGGACCGAGTCGTCGGCCGAGGTGCTGGCTCCGGTGAAGTTGGCGAACACCTGGAACGTGTGGGTGCTGCCGCCCGGGATGACCACGTTGGTCAGGAGCATGGGCGCGCTGTCGTCGCCGCCCAGCTGGACGGGGCCACCGACGGTGGCGTACCAGCCGATCGAGAGATCGACCAGCTCCACGTCGTGGGGCTGCCATCCGGTCTGGGCCGTGTCGGTGTAGTTGAAGTCGAACCCGACGTGTTCCAGCTTCACGGCCGGGCACTCGGGGTGCAGGACGTGAAGGTCGAACCGCAGCACCTCCTGGCCGTTCGGATCGATGTTGGCATGACCAGAGGGCGAGTGCCAGCTCGGGGTCATCCTGACCTCGTTCGGCATCACGATGATGGTGCCGTCCGCCTGCGGGACTTCGAACTCACAATGGAAGACGTCGTCACAATCCTGGTCGATGCCATCGAACGCGAGGTCCTCGGCGCCCGGGTGGACGCTGGGGTCGCGATCGTCGCAGTCCGTGGCGCCGGAGTACCCGTCGCCGTCCAGGTCCACGTGGGCCATGAGGCCGGGGTGGTTGGTGGCGAAGTTCGGGTGGGCGGCGAGGAAAGCGAGGATCTGGGTGAGGGACATGGAATGAGCTCCGTCAGGCGATTGCCTGTGTAGGAAAGATGGATTCTTCCCTTTACTCACCACCTCAAGGAGATGAGGAATAAAGGGCCGTAGAAATTGAGTACTTCCCAATCTCTAACTCATAAGTATAGCAGAAAAATGATTTTTTGTCAAGTGAATAACTCAGGTTTTATGGCTTATATTAGCTATAAAGTAGACGATAGTCGGTAGGCGGTAGACAGAGATGGGCTGATTCCGGGGTCCATACTTTAGACCACTCGTGATTCTTTAGATCATCGAACACTTGGTGCTCTTCTTGCGGCGACTTACCGTCGCATCTGACGTGCTATAATCAGGGCAACTATGGGTCTCTTTGGTAAGAAGAAAGAGGAGCGTTTCGAGGGGATGCTGGGGGTAGATGTAGGTACCTCTGGGATTAAGGTGGTAGAAATTATCCCAGAAGGGGGTCGTCTTCGGTTATCAAGATACGGATATTCTGAGCCAGCTGGGGCGGTGAAGGTTGAGGGATCGTTAATTGATGATGCTCCAAAAGCTGCAGATACGTTGAAGCGCATCATGAAAGACTCGGGCATGAAAGCTACGAAAGCGGTTGCGTCTTTGCCGAGTTCCAAGGTATTTCATGCCATGATTACCTTGCCGGTCCCAAAAAGCCCAAAGGAAGATCTTAAGCCAATCATTGAAGCCCAAGCACGTAAACTTTTGCCGCTCCCACTTGAAGAGATGATTTTGGATTCGAATATTCTGGATAAAGATTTACTGCCAAAGCAGGAAGTCGATAAACAGAAAGAAGCAGCTATTGAGTCTGGTGATAAATCGAAAAAGTATATTCGCGTACTCCTGACTGGGGCTCCAAAAGTACTGATTACGAAATATGTTGAAATGTTCCGAATTGCAAAGATTGAGCTGGTCTCTTTGGAGACAGAGATTTTTGCCGTAGTCCGTTCTTTGGTTGGGAAAGATAAATCTCGGGTCATGATTGTGGATATGGGTGCTGAGCGCACGAATATCGCTGTGGTTGATAAAGGCGTTCCCTACATTACTCGTGGTATTAAGTCTGGTGGTAACGCTATCACACAAGCACTAGCGGAAAGCATGAGTGTTTCGTTTGAGGAGGCGGAAGCTATGAAGCGTGACCTGTCTTATTCTGCTACGCAGGGTTTGCCGGCTCCGCTTGAAGAAGCGGTAAAGCCAATATTGCACGAGATCAAATACACACTGCAGTTGTACGCTGATCAAGAATTCCATGATAATAGTACGGTTGAAAAAATCATTATCACCGGCGGATCCTCTCATGTTCCCGGCCTCATTCCATACCTCACGGCAGCTTTGAATGTGAATGTCTATCACGGTGATCCGTGGGCGAGGGTAGCCACCGTGCCTGAGGCTCGACCGGTTTTAGATGAAGTGGGGCCGCGCTTAGCAGTTGCAATTGGACTATCCATGCGGAATAAGGACGAGGTTTTATGACATTACAGCGCAA
>JAUPWK010000036.1 GCA_030916555.1 Patescibacteria group bacterium
CACGTTTGACGGCATTGTCATGAACTGGGCGAACGGTACGGCGAACACCATCATGGACAGCGCTATCAAGATTGATAACGCAGAGACTACGGCAGCCACCATGACAGACGGTTTGATCATTACATCTTCTGGTGTGGCGGATGGAATTACTGATGCCATCGATGTTTCTGCTGCAAACCTAAACAACGCCGTGAATATTGGCGCGAACTTCTTCCTCATGGACGGTGTACGTGTCTTTGAGGGCACTACGGGTACCATGACCATTGAAGACACGAGCGGTAATGACCTTCTCACCGTGGTTGATGCTGGAACAGTGGGTACGTTGAATGCGACGGGTCAGATTGTGTCTTCTAACCTGGGTGTCGAATTTACAGAATCCGACACGAACCCAACGTGTGCTGCTGGAAACTACAACATCTATGCCGATACCTCGGAAACAAAAGTAAAGGTTTGTGAAAACGGTACGGTACACGACATCGCTCCGATTACTGAGAACACTTACACCACAAATAGTACGTATACAAAGCCGTCAGATGCCATCATTGTCTTTGTTAAGACGATTGGTGCAGGAGGTGGAGGTGGAGGTGGCGCGAGAGGAAACAACGCTGCCGGAGGTGGAGGAACAGGAGGTGGAGGAGGCGCATACGTTGAAAAGTATTTCGATGCTTCAGACCTGGCTTCAACGGTTGAAGTGACGATTGGTACGGGAGGCACTGCTGGTACGGGATCCACAACGAACAATACAGCTGGAGGTGCGGGTGGCGTTGGAGGTCCCACGTGTTTTAGTACGACGTCAAACTGTGGTGGAACGATCTATCAGCGTGCGTTCGGTGGTGGTGCGGGACGTGCCGGACAGATTGCGTTATCTGTTAGTGGTGGTGCTGGTGGAGGTGGAGAATCAAGCGCGGGTAATGCTGGTAGCACGAGTAACCAGGCTGGAGGTGGACCTTTGCCATCTTCCGCGAACGCTTCAGCGGGTGGTGGAGGAGGTGGAACAATCAACGCAGCGGGTGGAGGTAACGCTCAATTTGGAGGAGGTGGAGGAGGAGGTACGAGTACCACCACTTCCGGAGGTGGAGGAGGATCATTGCGTGGAGGAGGTGGAGGAGGAGCCGGAGCAAACGGTCCAAACCGTGCTGGAGGTAACGGAGGTTTGGCTGGTGCTTACACGTCAAACACCGGTGCAGCCGGAGGAAACGCTACAGGTACTGCGGGTACAGCCGGAACCAACGGTAATAGCACTAAATCTGGAGGAGGTGGAGGAGGTGGAGGAGTTGCGGCCGGTGCAGGTAACGTGGGCGGAAACGGTGGCGCTATGGGTGGTGGAGGTGGAGGAGGAGCGGGTGCTGGAGCTACTGGTCAAAACGGTGGAAATGGAGGGGCTGGAGGTCGTGGCGAGGTGAGGGTCTGGACCATTAAGGGTACGGGCGCTGACTTGGCGGAAATTTACTCCACGACTGACGCCAGTATCATGCCGGGAGATGTAGTCTCCATTGACCCAACCATTCGTGCCGGAGTCAAAAAGAGCACTACGCCATATGATCCAAATGCGATAGGTATCATTTCTACTTCTCCAAGTATCGTCATGGGAAGTATTGAAGAGCCAGGAGCTAACCCCGCAGTTGTGGCTTTGGCTGGACGCGTTCCAGTAAAGGTGTCCATTGAAAACGGAGAGATTAAGCCTGGTGATCTGCTGACATCGTCATCCACGCCGGGTGTGGCTATGAGGGCTACTAAGGCAGGACAGATTGTGGCGCAAGCCATCACGGGATATGCGGGTGGACTTGAAGAATTGCCTGTTGTTCAAGCCTTCATCAAGACGGATTACGGTAACGGTGGAGGAATCGCTTCGCTCATTCCGGGACTCGACCTTGATGTTGATCCAGAGGCCCCGGTAACTCCAGAAGATCCGCTCTTGGTAGAGGTTCCGGTTCCAGAAGTAGATATAAGTACACAGGCACTCCAGTACTTTATGAGCCAGAAGGAGATTCTGGGTGCTCAGCTGGATCTCTCGGAGATTTCTGCAGATAGAATTTCGGCGGCGCTTGAAATCATCACGCCGAGAGTGCTTGCAGATACGGTGCAGACAGATACGCTTATGCCAGCCACGGGCAGTAGCATGAGACTGGCGCTCAGTGAGAATGGTTCCTTTGTCATTGAGGGTCCACTCGCACAGACTGGAGATACTGATCTAGATGCCGATCCGAATGCGGAGCCAATTGTTGCGGAATCTGTGATCACGTTCGATGCTGCGGGAAATGCTACATTTAAGGGTACGGTGACGGCGGACGCAATTAGCGCCAACTCCATTACAGGCCTTGATATCTATGCCGAACGAATCGCAACTCTCTCTGATGCGGTAGACGAGCTATCAAGCGATGAGACAGTGACTCCTGAGGATTTGGTAAACGTTCGTGACATGGTTGCCATGGTCAGCAGTTACACTACGAGTCTTGCAGGAGAAGCGGCTGGAAATGATGCTACGCTGCTTGCAAGAATCGACAGTGACCAAGCAGCTCAGGTGATCGTTAACAACTCATTAATCGCTGGTTTAGCAGCACTTGATCTTCGGGTGACGGCTACGGAGACGGCCTTACTGGCAAATACTGAAACCATGGCCGATGTTGTGAATAGACTTACGGCTGTAGAAAGTGATCCAGGCTTAAATCTTGCTGGACTTGATCTTACTCAGGATCTGGCGGTTCAAGGCTTGGCAACCTTCTCGGGTGGAGTCATGGTAGATACGATTGGTTCAATGGGTAGCGCCATTACCTTCTTGAACGATCTGGTCTTCATCGGCAAGCCTTACTTCAACGAAGACACGGGTGGCTTTGCGGTGATTCACGCAGGTGCTTCTCGGGTACGCGTGAACTTTACAGAGGCCTATCTGGAGCAACCAGTCGTTCAAGCTTCGGTAACCTTCGATGCCGTAGATACGAATGGTCTTGATGAAGCTACGCGTCAGGCTCTGGCAGCTGATCTAGCCGCTACGCAGGCCGCTTATCTCTCTGGTGACATTCGTTACGTCATTACAGAGAAGAGTGAGACAGGCTTCACGATTGTGCTCAGTCAGCCGGCTACAGTTGACCTTCACTTTAGCTGGATCGCTTTAGCCATTAAGGGTGCCGGTCTCGATGAATCCCTCATCGAGGCCCCACCTGCGGTGGTTGAGCCTCCAATGCCGCCAACAGGTGAGGATCCTTATGACTTCACAACTCCGGATAATCTGAATCCGGACTACGCGCCATTAGAGGACAATGTGCCTTCTGAGGCTGCGCCTGAGCCAGAAGTGACGATTGATCCTGTGGTGGTCCCTGATGTGACGGAGGTGGTGCCTCCAGTGGATACGGGAGTGGTTGTCGAAATCGAACCTGTACCAACAGAGTCGGTACCGACCGAGCCTGTACCAACAGAGCCTGAGCCACCGGTTACAGAGGTTACGGTTATCCCATAGTGCATTGAGCAACGAGAGGTTTTCATGTTAAGCTACCTATGAATTAGGTATGCACATGAACGCCTCTCGTTTAGTTTTAAGTTGCGTGATCGTCGCGGTTGTTTCATCTGTAGTTACTTTTTTGTTCTTCTCTTTGAGTAGGCGGGAAGAATGCAAGGGCGAGGTTTATGCTCACCTCAACGCATCGTTACATTGCGGACCTGCATATAGTCTTGATAAATCAGCTCTTTTACTTCTGAAAAGTGTTTTAATTGAATATATTGAAGAGCAGGAGGGTTTGGGTAATGCAGAGGTTGTTTCTCTGTATGTACGTGATTTGAATAACGGTCCTACGATGGGTATCAATGAGCGGGAAAGATTTGCGCCAGCCAGCCTGCTCAAAGTGCCGCTGTTACTTACATACCTAAGCCTTAAGGAAGAATACGGTCCGGCTATTTTTAGTCATACATTGTCATATACTTTGCCAGAGTCAGAATATGGCCAGCTGGTAGAACCGGATGAGCTGATTAAGCCAAATACTCCATATACAGTCGAGGAATTATTGCGCCGCATGATGATTTACTCTGATAATCGGGCATATTTGTCACTGCTTGATTATTTACATCAGCTTTTCCCTGATCGCGACAGATTGCTTGAGACATATATCGATTTGGGAGTCATTAATCCAGAAGACTTGCAGGATCAAACGATTACTACAAAGCTGTATTCGAGTATTTTTACGCAGCTCTTCCACGCTTCATATTTGCGGGAAAGAACAAGTTCAGAGTGGGCCTTGGAGTTGATGACAGAAACTACGTTTGATGAGGGTATTCGTGCCGGTGTACCTGATTTAGTAGAGGTGGCTGATAAATTTGGTGAACGTTACGGTTTTGATGATGGACTTAAGCAGTTGCATGATTGCGGTATTGTCTATTTTCCGGATAACCCTTACTTATTGTGTGTGATGACGCGGGGTCAGGATGTCGAAAAATTGAAAACGGTTATCGCGGGTATTTCAAGCCTTGTGTATCAAGAATTCGAAGCTCGAAAGTATTAACATTACCCCTATTTTTACGGGGCAATTCTTGCTAGGCTGTACGGGCACGTATAGCGCTTAGCATGAAGTGGTCAAAGGTACAGATACTCGTATTTACGCTCCTCCTGTTGTTCTACGGGTTACTTTTGTTACATCGTATTGAAACGCCAGTGGGGGACGACCTCCCGCGTCTCATTCAAAATGGCAAAACATTGTTTCACGACATCGACATTCTCACAAAGAATGTTTATTCGTATACAGAGCCAGAGCAGCCATTTGCGAATCATCACTGGTTAAGTGGTGTCATTTTTTGGTTATTGCATGAAGTCGTAGGTTTTGGTGGGTTAGTAATTTTTAAGATCGTTGTTTTACTTTCGGCTTTCTCCTTGTTGTTTTTGGCGTCAGTGAAGCGGGCAAATTTTTGGGTCGTTGCTTGGCTGTCCGTGCCTACTATCATGATTTTGCGTGGTCGAACTTTAGTACGGCCAGAGATTTTTAGTTACCTCATGATTTCGGCATTTTTGTACTTGTTACTTGATGCAGAAGATCATCCACAGAAAAATCGTATTTACTGGTTGATTCCTTTGCAAATTCTCTGGGTCAACTTACATCTTTTTTTTGGTGTTGGGGTGCTCATGACGGCCGGATTTTTGCTTGAGAAAATTATTCAGAACCCAAAAACCTGGCGGCAAAATCAGCTTATTCGTAAATTGGGGGTTGTTTTGCTACTCCTCATTCTTGGGTGTTTATTAAATCCTTACGGACCAAAGGGCGCATTATTCTCTTTACAATTGAACATTTCCAAGGATTTTCCTATTCAGATTCTTGAAAACCAGTCGGTCATGACGTGGTTACGGGATTGGACTTTGTTCTCCGACATCTCAGTCTTTTTCTTTTTGGTCGCAGCTGTCGTTTTTTGCCTCACTTTCCTGTTTGCCTGGAAGAAGCGACCTATTTTCTATTTTTCTGCCTTTTTAGGAACAGCCTTACTGGGATCGAAATTGTTGCGTGCCATACCATTTTTTGCGCTCATGTTTTTGCCGGGTGCATCCATGAATCTTTCGGGAATTTTTGAAAAATTACGGGATCGGTTTAAATCAACACATGAGCGACAGACGGCACTTTTGGGTAAAGTTGCTATCGGGTTGCTCGTTACCTTGTTGCTTACACTCACTATTTTACGCGTGAGTGGAGTTTTGTTTCCGAATGCCAAACTTCAGGCGGGTTTGGCGTATCGTTCTGAGGACGCAGCAAATTTTTTCATTAAAAATAATCTGCACGGCCCCATATTTAACGATACAGATATCGGAAGTTATTTGATTTATTATTTGTATCCGCAAGAAAAGGTGTTTATCGATAACCGTTTTGGAGATGCGTACTCAGAGGAGTTTGTTCGCGACATATACCTTCCCATGATTCAGAATGAGGAAGTTTGGCAGCAAAAGCAGGCCGAGTATGGTTTTAATGTCTTGTTCTTTTACGAATACGATAAAGGCGTAGGCTTCCGAGATTTTGTATACAACCGACTCCATGATCCTGAATGGGTGCTTGTACATGCTGATATATATAATGTCATTTTTGTACGGAATAGTCCTGAGAATCAGGTGGTGATTGATGCTTATGGCTTAACACCGGACAATGTGGGTCAGCGTTTGGCGCACCTTACCGAATACGGCGTGCGTGACGATATGATTGCTGCGGCTGACATTTTTAACATGATTGGAAGAGTGGACCTTGGTACGCAGACCTTTTTACGGGTTGTGTCTATCTGGCCGCGATTAAGTAGGATCTGGTTGATTTTGGGCGAGTGGGAGCTGTCGTTTGATGACGGCAGATCTCCGATTTTAGCCATGATGTATTTAGAGAAGTCACGAGAACTAGGTCCGAGAACAACGGAGCTGTATTCTTATCTCGGAGCGGCCTATCTTCGAATGGGATTATTTGATAAGGCCGAGGAGGTTTTGCGTAAGGCTCAACGGAAAAATCCAAATTTAGCTGATATCCAGGAGTTGCTTGATATGGTAGAAGAAAGACGAAAATATGAACCTCTCCCAAACCCCGTCGTCACCCCATAAGCCAAACGTTATTGGGATTATCATGGCCTATAACTGCGGCCAGATGTTAGCGCGTACGTTGGAGCATTTGCCTCAAGGTGCGTATTCTCGGTTGATTGTGGTTGATGATGGCTCAACCGATGACACCGTGTCCGTTGCTCGTGGCTTGGGGCTTGAAGTATTTCCGCATGCGCATGCGGGTTACGGCGGGAATTTAAAATTCGGCCTTCAGAAGGCGCTGGAGCTTGGAGCGGACTACATGGTGGAGATTCACGGTGACGGTCAGTATGCCAGCACGGATGCCGAACGCGCTATTTACAAAATGGAACGTGAGGATATTGATTTTCTTCTTGGCTCTCGGTTTTCTGGGCATATTCTTCAGCCACTTCGAGACGGAATTTCATATGCCCGTTATTTTGCAAACTTAGGGTTGAGTACGATTGACCGTTTGATATTGCAACTGCCAATGTCTGAATTCCATTCAGGCTTTCGGGTGTATAAGAAATCCATGCTTGAGAAAATTGGTTTTGATCACACCTCGGACGATTATTTGTACAGTTTTGAAATCATTGCTCAGGCAAAATATTACGGTTTTAAGGTGGATGACATCCCGGTGCGCTGTGATTACCACGATGATCACACCTCTATCAGTTTGAAGAAGTCTGTGGTTTACGCGCTACAGACGTTTAAGGTGCTTGGGCTGTATATACTCAGCGTTTGGTTTGGAGTGCCAACCGGACTTTTTCGTAAGCAATCCTGATCTATGTCAAAGCTCATGAAACATCGATCCACATGTAGGATTTGTGATCAGGCACAACTCGTGCCGGTGTTATCGTTTGGAGCCACGCCGCTTGCGAATGCATTCCTGAGCCCAAAACAACTGCATGAACCAGAGCTGTATTTCCCGCTCAATGTATTTTTGTGCGAGCGCTGCGGCCTTGTTCAGTTGCAAGACATTGTCTCGCCGCAGTTATTGTTTTCTGATTATCTTTACGCTTCTTCGACGTCACCAGTTTTTCGTGCCCATTTTGAGGTATTTGCGGAGTCCGTGACGACGCGGTTCCACCTGAAGTCTTCCTCACTTGTTGTTGATATCGGTTCGAATGACGGAATTTTGTTAGCGCCGTTTCAGAGGCTTGGCATACGTGTTTGCGGGGTAGACCCGGCCAAGACCGTGGCAACACTGGCGCGTAAACACGGGATACCAACCGAGATCGCCTTTTTTTCTCATACGTACGCCAAGAAGC
The DNA here is from genome assembly GCA_030916555.1 of Patescibacteria group bacterium. Taxonomy (GTDB): domain Bacteria; phylum Patescibacteriota; class Patescibacteriia; order UBA9934; family UBA9934; genus JAGORL01. The sequence continues at coordinate 7,771 of JAUPWK010000036.1, forward strand.
TTAGAAAAAAACTTGGGGGAGCAGATGTGATTACAGCTACGAACGTATTTGCACATGTTGACGATATTGCCGATATCGTGAAAGGCGTTAAGCATGTACTGAAGCCAAGGGGAGTTTTCATACTTGAGGTTCCGTATTTGGTGGATTTCTTGAAACAAAATATTTTCGATACCGTATATCACGAGCACCTATCTTATTTCAGCGTTACCGCACTTCAGTATTTTTTTGAGCTCCAGGGCTTAGAGGTGATCGACGTTGAAAAGGTTGATACGCATGGGGGATCGATTCGAGTATACGTAACCCGGGGGAGTGCCAAGTATGCCGCTCAGCCATCAGTCAAAGAGTTTGTAGAGAAAGAAGAGAAGCTTAGTTTGAAATCACCAAAAGTGTATGCGGCATATGAGAGACGCATACAGCACAATAAACTAGCTTTACTTCAACTTTTGTTTGATTTGAAACGTGCAGGAAAATCGATCGCTGGGTACGGCGCCCCGGCTAAGGGGAACACGTTACTGAATGTTTTTGGAATCGGACCAGAGCTGCTTGATTACATTGTTGACGATAGTCCGCTCAAACAGGGGAAATTCTCTCCTGGGAAACGTATTCCGGTCGTAAACTCAGCGCACCTTGAAAGGTGTCCACCGGACTATATTCTGATTATTGCGTGGAATTTCGCCTCATCAATCATGAAGAAAAATCAGGCCTTTCATAGGGCTGGGGGTAAGTTCATTTTACCGATTCCCAGGCCAAAAGTAGTGTGATAATCTCCGGTCAGTATGCTCGCCGATATCCTCACCGCTGACTTACGGGCAGTTCATGAAAATATTGCGGATAAAGTTGAGGTTTTAGCAGGTAAGACCATCCTTTTGTCTGGAAGCTCGGGTTTTTTGGGCCGTCATTTCCTTTTGAATATCCAGTATTTGAATGCCCATGTTCTAGAGGTACCGTGTCGAGTGATCGCTATCGATAACGCCATCGTAGGGAATGGCGCCGACACCTTTGGTGCGATTATAGATCAAAATTTTAGCCACATTGCTGCGGATATTTGCGCGCCTCTTAGGCTTGAAGGACCGGTGGATTACGTGGTGCACATGGCAGGGATTGCCTCTCCGGTTTTTTACATGAAGTATCCGCTTGAGACCATCCGGGCAGCCGTCCATGGAACGGAGAATTTGCTCGAATTTGCTCGAGTAAAAAAAGTAAAAAAGTTCCTTGTATTTAGCTCGAGTGAAATTTACGGCGATCCACCAGATCATGCCATTCCTACGCCTGAAACGTATCGAGGTCACGTTTCTACGCTTGGACCAAGGGCTTGTTATGACGAATCTAAGCGCATGGCTGAAACTCTTGCCATGACATACTTTTCACTTTATCAAGTGCCGGTACAGATTATTCGCCCTTTTAACGTGTACGGCCCGGGTATGCATGCCGTTGATCGCCGTGTTATTCCGCAGTTTTTAACTTGCGCGCTTCAGGGCAGACCACTCCCAATTCATGGTCATGGACGACAGACAAGAAGCTACTGTTATATTTCGGATGCGATTGCTGGTTTTTTGAAAGTTATGCTCGAGGACGGTGTGGGTCAGGTGTACAACATTGGGAACCCTGATGAGATAAGTTTGAATGCCTTGGCGGAGTCAGTACAAAGGCACTGTCCTGGTGTGCGAGTCGAGCGTATTGACTATCCTGCCGGGTACCCGGCAGAAGAGCCAATGCGGCGTTGCCCGGATATTGCAAAGGCTAAACGCGAGCTTGGATATGCTCCGAAAATTCAGTTGCATGAAGGAATCGGGCGTACCTTGATTTGGTTTCAAGAGCACCTTAAGCCGGCGTTACGAGAAGCTGTACCGGTGGCTGAGGTTCAGGGAAAATTGATATAGCCACAGAGGGGTAAAGCATGTTAGAATTTAGGCAATAATGCTTAGAAGAGACAAATCGTCTTTGTATGGCAGACACTACTAAGAAGAAAATGCGTTGGGTAAAGATCGCTGTCCCAATTTTGGTTACCCTTTTGCTGTTGGCTATTAGCGTGGCTGGGTATCTTTATTACGAAATGTCGAGCCTAAAGAAGGACTCTCCAGCTGTAGCTGAGGAAGACGTGCAAAAATTAGTAGAAGAGGTGGGTGAGCTTATTGTGCTTCCTACTGATGAAATGCCAACCGTGGCTACGGTAGCTGAGCCAGAGAAATTGAAAGATCAAGCTTTTTTTGCAAATGCTAAAGCTGGTGATCGTGTGTTGCTGTATACCAACGCAAAGAAGGCCATTCTTTACGATCCTGAAGCGCATAAAATTGTGGAAGTCGCCCCGATTAATTTAGGCCCTGATGCCACCAAAACAACTCCTGAGCCCGGTGTGGCTGGCGCATCAGATGAGACCGGTACTTAATTGTGATAGCCACAGGTTCGGCCTCGGCATGAAGCTGAAGCCTAATGCCAAAGTATGAGGATTCTTGGCTGGTTACTGCTCCTTGGATGTTTATTGAACGCTCTGCCGGTGAGGGCGGAGGATTATACGGGCAGTGCCTTTATTTTGCGTGATCCATTTCTTTCTCTTTCTGGTGGCGTAGCAAGTTCTTCGTCATTCATGATTTATTCGCAAACGGGCGCGCGTATTGAGAGCGGTCCAAGTACGGGGAGTGTTTTTCGGAGTACTTCTGGCACAGAAAGTTATCCAACGTATACCTCTCCGGTGATTACCGCTACGGCTAGTGATACGCAAGTGGGTTTGAGCTGGACGGCATCTACCGCATATTTTGGAGGAGTAATTACAAGTTACGCCGTGGGGCAGTCGCTTACTTCCGGAGGGCCTTATAGCTATACCAATGTTGGCACCTCATTATCGACTACGGTTACGGGACTCACGAACGGTTCGACGTATTATTTTGTGATTAAGGCCATTGATGCCAATCAGAATCAGAATACATACTCATCTGAAGTGAGTGCTCTACCGGTAGCCTCAACCGCGCCAACAGGTGGCGGGGGTGATGGTGGGGGTGCCACTCCAAGGCCTCGAGATACGGGTAACCAAGGTGTAGTGGCTTTTACGGGCCGCGCATTCCCGGACGGGCGCATTGTTCTATTGAAGGATGGAGAAATTGCTGCGGAAGCTCAGGCAAATTCGTCC
>JAUPWK010000037.1 GCA_030916555.1 Patescibacteria group bacterium
ACAAGGTCGTGAAGGCTCCAGAAGAAGCGGAAGTAGCACCAATAGCAGTGCCATCGATGTTGCCACCGTTAATGTCGACCGTGGTAGCAGTCAATGTGCCGCTTACGCTCTGATTACCGGTCAGAGTCAATTCAACCGCGGTAAGATCTAGATTCCCACTCGCATCAGCCGCAAGCGTAACATCGGAAACACTAGAACCAGAGCTATATAGCTTTAAAATACCCCCAAGGACATCATCAGTACCAAGGTCAAGCTCACCAGCACTTTCGTCAAAGAATAGAGAGGCTCCAGCCACCGTCGTATCACCAATAACAAGATCATCAATTGAGCTTGTTAGATACGTAAAAGTGCCGGCGTCCGTCCATTTCGACGAACCAGCCGACAAACCGCCGATAACAACATCAAGGTCCTTTAAAACTGCCTGAACAGTTGTGCTGTTTGAGTTCCCAAATTCATCGTACACGCCAACCAGACTAGCCCCCGACGTCGTATTATTTAAACCTGCGGCACTAAGCGCAATACTGCCAACCGTCAGTGAAGTCGTTGTGACGCCACCGGCCAACGTGAGATTTCCAGACGAAGTCAAGCTGTTTGACGATGAAAAGAACTGCACTGCCCCAGTTCCTCCAGATTGCAAGGTGAGCGTATTTGAACCGGTCACGTTTAACTGAGGGTTCGTGCCGCCAAGCACCAAATTACCACTCGTAAGTGCAGGAATCTGATCACCCGTAGCCGATTGAGCAGGTGTAAAACCGCCAACTGTATTAGCGTTAATCGCATAACCGGAAGCTACTACTCGCTGACGTGGGCTTAAGTTATCGAAAGATTCAGCGCCATCACCAGCAGCACACGTAGCACCGACCATTTCGGCTACGGCTACGTTCAAATACACCGTGTCCGTTGACTCAAAGTCGAAATCAAGGACATCACCCCCTGCTGAAACGTCACCGATATTCACGCCGAAAACGCCATTCTGAACATCTACAGTCATGGTTGAAGGGGTGCTCGCAGGCCAAAGCTGTGTGTCACCGCCACCAACGGTAGCATCATCGAAAAACGAAAATTGGAAACAATACTCAGTACCACTCACGCCACCAAGGAGATTGCCGCTCGTGTCCAACAAACGTCCCTGATGGTGAATAATTGCAGGTGCACCCGTAGCAGCTTCAACGATTTGAACTTTAAAGAGCGGGGTGGCACCACTCATGACCAACGAAAACAAAGCCAAGCTCGCGGTGAGCTTTTTCATTGTTCTCAAAAGTTTAACTTCAGACGGCCACATAGTCTTTAAAGTGCCGAAGAAAACTTCTGTGAAATACCGAGATCTGCTGAATGAATCCGAGACTTTGCCACATCCCCCACAGCTTTAAAATCACTAGATATATTATAGCTTATTTTTTCATTTATTTCGGATTCATCTGTGGGTAAATACCACCCCTTAAAAATCGAAAAATTCCTTAAATTTTAGACACATTATGACAATAGACTCCCGATAAAGTCTCGGCCAAAAAGCGCATCCTCAACACGCTCAAATTTCGCCCCGTTCACTACCGCCACACTCATCCCGTATTTGTGACAAAATTTTGCTGCCACCGGGTCAAACGGCGCAGACAATCCTGGCGACCACACGTCTCCCACGAGCTTCCGATAATCACGCCAACGCATGATCTCCTGAGGCGCTGCGTTCGTGTGCTCACGTGGGTCAAGGTCGTAAACAAAATCAATATTTGAAAGATTTACTATAGTTTTTGCATCTAAAAGCTGGGCAATCCGACAAGCTACAAAATCCGTACTCCAGCCCGGTCGCCAACCAGCACCAATCAACACACTACCTCGCCATTCAGCAACTGGAGGCACTGCCAGGGGATTTTTATACACCACCGGATGCGCGACATCGCGAAGCACTGTGCGTACCAAGTGACCATTCAAACGCGTGGCGTGAATGCCAAGCCAGTCCAAATCATCATCAGCCACCGTCTGTACGCCAGAGGCAGCATCAATGTAATGACGCGCCGTCTTACCTCCGCCGGTCACAATCACCACCTTGCTGCCCCGCTCAATAACCTTCAGCACGAGAACGCGTAAAGCCTTAAGAAAATTTACGTCCGGACCACCATTCGGAACAATCATCGAACCGCCAACCGAGAGAATGAGCGGATCATGAGGGTCGAGTGACAATTTCGGCATAGACAAGAAAAAATCGCTCTTTCGAGCGATTTTTATTAATCATGTTTGAGAAACCAGCTCGTGATCGTGCTTACCGCCCACAAGAAAATTGCCACGAGAAGTGCCGGCAAAAAACCATCGATATGCACACCCTTCACGAAGCTACTCATAAACCACACAAGCATGGCGTTGATAAAAAATGTGAACAAACCAAGGGTGAGAATGGTCACCGGCAAGGTAAGGATCACGAGAAGCGGTCGAACAATCGCGTTCAGCAACCCCAGCACCAACGCCGCAATCACCGCCGCATAGAACGTATCAACCTGAAAACCTGTTATGAACTTAGTCGCAACGATGAGCGCGAGAGCGTTAATGAGCCAACGAAGCAGAAGACGCATAGATTATTCATTCTGAGCAACTTCAAGTGTTGCAAATTTCTTTTTTAAATCAACAACTTTATTTTCGACTTCAGCCAATTTTGTTTTACATGCCTGCGCCAACTCCAGACCACGCTCAAATTTCTTGAGTCCTTCGTCAAGATCAACATCGGAAGTTTCAAACCAGGAGGTTATTTCTTCCAATTCAGTAAATGCCTCCGCAAATGATGGTGATTTTTTGGCCATAATTAGAGCAATTTTTCTTGTTTATGTTCACCTTCTACAACCGCATCAAGCTTGCCCTTTGCAAATTGTAACGAAAGTTTATCCCCGACCGCAAGAGCGGTCGCATCCCTCACTACCTGACCCCGATTCCGAACAATCACGTAACCACGCGCTAGTACCCGTGCCGGATTTACATTTTCAAGCACGCGCTCAAGTGCCACGAGGCCAGATGCTGCGCGCTCAAATGTACGTACATATCGATCCTCAATGGTCCGCTCCCTTCGCTCAATGTGCTCGCGCGTAGCAAGAAGGCGTAGTCGAAATCCATCAAATGCATGACCAAGGCCTGCCACAGTCGCCTGCAATCTATTTCCAGCCCCGATAAATGCTCGTTCAAACAACAACGTGGAACGTTCTACACTTACCTGAAACTGCTGGACCTGCCGCAAGATCTTATCAGACAACCGGTCCTGCAAGTAGTCTACCTGACGCAATAGCTCTCGCCGATCTTGGCAGATTCGCTCCGCTGCATTTGATGGCGTTGAGGCGCGTACATCAGCCACAAAATCACAAAGGCTTTCGTCTCGTTCATGGCCAACGCCAACCACTACCGGAACAACTGAACTAAAAACCGCGCGTACAACCCGCTCATCATTAAAGGCGTGAAGCTCTTCAAGACTTCCACCTCCGCGCGTGAGTACAATCACATCTGGCCGTTCAACCACGGGAAGGTGATTAAAATCAGAAAAGGCCTGACAAATTTCCGCCACCGCGTGTTGACCTTGCACATGCACATTTGCATGGAGAATAGTCATACCGCCCATACGATTCCCAAGGATACACAAAAAATCACCGTAAGCTGCAGCTTCACGAGATGTAATTAAACCAATAGTTTTAGGAAAAGCCGGTAACGAACGCTTGCGGCCAAGATCAAATATTCCCTCAAGCGCAAGCTTGCTTTTAAGCATCTGATAGGCCTTTGCGAGAGCTCCCTCGCCAACAGGAATCACGGTATCAACGTTAAGTGAAAACTTCCCAAACCGCTCAAAGACTTTTGGATAACCAATCACACGTACACGCATGCCATGCTCAAGCGGCACCCCCAGTTGGAAGGTTGTCATAAAGCACGAAACCTTTGCCTCAAGTTCCTCATCTTTTAAATCAAAATTTACCCATTTCCCTTGGGATATTTTAAAATCTGCCACTTCCCCTTCCACGGCAAATGTTTCCGACGGAATGGTGCGTAAAGTCTGATTTACAAGCCCCAAAAATTGAGACACTGAAATCGCCGCCAGTTCGTCCATGTTACTTAGGATCAAGATACAAAATTCGTTTTGCTCCGTGCACCGGATCCCCATCGTTCCAATCGCCAATCGCATCCATAATCACATCTATTCCGTACGAATAATTTTCACCAAGACGCGTTCCCGGGTCATTCGTAATAAACGTATCCTCTGTGTAACCCCGAATTACGAGCATATGATAGAGCGGCCCTGCTCCAGTAAAGTTAGGGTTCCCAAGTTCACGACCGGCTGCCGGAATAATCACGGGTTTGCCAAGAGAAATCAAAAGCTTAATGTCTTCAACAGTAGGATTATCCACGATTTGCGCAGAGGTATTCGAATCTTTCATGAGCAGGTCCTTGGCCTCAGCCAGCGTTATGCTCGGCCCCTGACCCAAGCTCTCCCCAACATGCACCAAACGAGTAATTTCAGGGTCAGCAATTTTAGGATCGAGCTTTCCTTCCTGAGTGCCCGAATAGAATTGCTGAACCATAAAGATTGAAGCTTCTTCGCAAGCATCTTCGTGAAGTGCATCCCAGTTACTCGTAGGCGCCTGCGACGAAAATGGAACCGCAAGATTAAACTCCGTCGGTAAGGCCTTTGGCTCAGACGGCGCCGCGGGAACTACTTCGTCCAATGGTAGTGGATCATTATCAATTACTGGCGTAATCGGAACAGGCGTAATCGGCTCTGGCTCGTTTTGATTAACCGCGTCTTGATACGAAACCGACGGAATGTTGGCGGTTGGAGTGGGTCTATCCGGCCTTACACCTTGCACGATTTTCAAACCAAAAGCCACAAGCAACACAGCCACTCCCAAAAACACATACCACGGAGTAAGTGGTTGTTGCTTTTTCTTAAAAGGAGAAAAAAATACCATAAGTTATTTTTGCTGAAGGGCCCAATTCCGAAGTGCCCAGGTAGCCCGAACGTCGTCCTCGTTGTAATCAACAACATCTTGAAGCGACTGTTTATTTCCGCTTTTCAGCCATTCCTCAAACCAAAGAACTGAATTCAAGCCACTCGCATCGTCGTGACGCCATCTAAACCCAATGTATTGAGCAATATCTTTAAGCGAGTAAAAAGACAGTGGGAAAACTACGGCCTCACGTAAACGAATAAGAATATCAATAGACTGCTCCTCAAGCATCGCGAGCACCTCCCTATCACTACCGTACTTTTCACCTAAACTTCGGAATACCTCCTGCTCGGACCAACCGTAATGATAAATCGGCGTGCCGATATAGCCTCGGATAAAGGCCACAAACTCCTCCCAGGCTTTTTGCTCATCTTTTGGATCTTTTGCTAAAAAAGCGTGGAATTTTTCGTCCTTACCGTTCACTTCAAGCACACCAAAAAGATAATGCGCATCGCGCAGTGGGTCACTCTCAACATCAACGACAAGTGCGGTGGCGTCTAACGGCAAATCAACCGGCCGCAACACAAAATGGCGCTTGTCCGCAATTGCCCTTGCCTGCAGATGCAAAAACTCTAATCGATCTCGACTTACGCCGCTGACTTTACTAGCAACCAAATCAGGGTGAAGGGCCGCGAGTTCCGTTACCGTCATGAAACCAGCCTGATTGAACTCTTTCACCTCACTTCTCCAAATTCTGTTCAAACGCGACAAATCATCACAGGCGATAGCATCTTTTTTACACTCGTGAAACCAAGGAGACTGCTTGCAATCTGAAGTTAAAAAATGCGGCTCTTCTTCGCCGTCGAGAATGCGCTCAATAGCATCCAAGGTCAGATGATAACGAGTAGCAACTTCTTCAAGTAAATAACTCTCGATCTCCCCGTTCGTACGCATGACATAACCTTGAACTGGCCGCAATCCCTGAATGAGACCGAGTACTTCCGCATAAAAACACCCTTTCATTTTGTACTCATCCTTCAAATGACGTGAACGCTTGATGTCACAAGCCACGTAATAATAATTCCCAAAAATCGATTTACCCTCAACGCGCTCAAGGATATCTGGTCTGGCCACAAAATGACCATGCTCAAGTACGCCTCTGTAAATAGTCTGAACCCCTTTATGCATCTCTTCAATGGTCTTTACAGCCGCAGCATCCATATCTTCCTCAACGATCTCCACTACCTTACGATTCGCAAGCAGCTGACGCTCAACCTCGGGCAACAATCCGTCCTCCTGCAATCTGGCCCGCAATACATCTTCAAGATGCCCCGCCTTGGCATCATGCGCCACCCAGGAAGGACACTTTAAGTACTGATAAAACGTATGTTCTGAGATTCTCGGGCGCATATAGGCATGATACAGGAAACACCAAAAACAGGAAACTAAAAACTGAAGACCGAGTCTTCAGTTTTTAAACCGCAATCTTGAGCTATTTCTTATCTTCAACCACGACTTTCGTCATGACATCACCAACCGTAATTTGATCAACCACATCCATACCCTCAAGAACACGGCCGAAAACAGTGTAATTATTATCCAAGAAGTATGCTGGTCCAAGCGTAATGTAGAACTGGCTTCCCGCAGAATCCGGGTCCATTGATCGTGCCATAGCAACCACTCCGCGATCATGCTTTACGCTGTTAAACTCGGCTGGAATGGAATAGCCGGGACCACCCATGCCATTTCCAAGTGGGTCGCCGCCCTGAATCACAAAAGGTTGCGGATCCTTTTCAACACGGTGAAACGTCAGGCCGTCATAAAACCCACCTGAAGTGAGATACACAAAATTTGAAACGGTAATCGGCGCGACATCTGGCAAGAGCTCAAAAACGATATCGCCCTTTGCGGTAGAGACACGAATTTGCTTATTCGTAATCTGATCGTCCGACAACTTTCCCTGAAAGGACCATGTCTTTGTATCTGACATAACGGATGCTTGAGATGAATCTTCAGCTTTTACACTCCCCAGATCCCCGATGGCGCTAGGATTTTGTGGCGTGGAGTTTACACAACCTGCACCAAAGGTCAAAGTCGCAAGACTCAAAAGCGTGAGAAGTGAACGTTTATTCATAGCAATACAAGAAGCGGGAAAGTACAAAATACTCCCCCGCTTTAAACTATAAGGTCTGATTATTCGAGTGATAACTGCGCCTCAGCCGCGTGGAGACGCGCACCCTGTACCTGTAAAGCGTAAATAGATGTAAACAAAACTGCGGTGAGGGAGAATACGAGCACAAGCATAAGTGCCATAAGCTCCATACTCCCCGCTGGCAATGCGTGACAACTTCGACAAACGCCTGGCACAGACTGAATTGGGGCAGCCGTAGGCGCCGCCTTACGACTCCGAACGGTTGAAGTTTTTCTTGGGGCGCGAGTTGTGGTTGGCATACAAATCCTCCATTGCTTAGCTAAATTTGAATTGCATCAAGTATATCATATTCAACAAGTGGACTAAGTGGCGCTTGTGCGTCACAGCCACCCATACTTGAAGTGAACCATCGCGTTACAAACGTAAACGTCACTTGCTTCTCTGCGTCCTGAATTTTGACCGTGGCGTCTCGATCCAATCGCGAAAGTGACTCACCATCTCCAACTCTCACTACTCCCCCGCAACCACCATGTTCACCAAGTGACAGTAACCGCAAAATCTCATGCTCTGGCTCTGCGTAACCAACCGCAATCTCGTAACCAACTGCATCCGCCGGAGCCTGCGAGCGTAATTCGTCATACACATTTGCGAACACGGGAGCCTCGAATTCAGGAGCAAGACCCACGGCAAACAAGCCAAGCTGCCGTGCCTCAACCGCGATTACTTCATCGGTGTGTGCCACTACCGGCGCAACCAACTCCCACATCTGAAGACTTTGGTGGAATCGATAAATACCTAAATCAGCAACGCTCTCTCGATCTTCTGGAGTTATCTGAAACGCTACCACCGCAGCTTCATCAAGCGTTACCTCATCTGGCTTTACACTATAAGCAGTTCCAAAAAGCGGAGACCGGACCACATTTGCCTGACTTACAACCAACGGCTGTGTCTGCCGGGCAAGCCCCGTAATCGTAACCACCCCATCTTCGGTTGTAATGCTCGATTCTTCAGGTTCTGCCGCAATAAAAAATCCGGCCGTAATCACAATTACCGCCACTACTGCGAGAGTTGAAAACATCTTTTCTTGAAACATGCGCTCAGTATAACAAAAGCAAAACCCTTGCTCGAAAAGCAAGGGTCGAAAGAGTAGTGGTCCCGTGACACGTGATCTGCCAAGCTCTCAAGACAAGGCAAGAACACGGAAATGAAGTGTGGGCCCCCAGACCCTCTTCGATTTACACAATCCGGGATCCCCCAATCCCCCGTATGATTGCCGTCACGGCCACTCTGTCCCTAAATTTGCCACTTCGTGGCTTGGGCGGAGTATTCCAAAGTCCAAAACAGATGTCAATAAATAGCCTATTCCTCCCACGGTACGCCGTCGCGGCCAAAGGTGCCGTAATTGGCGCAGGCGGCGTAAATTGGACGACGTAAATTAAAACGCTCCACAATGGCTTCAGAACGAAAATCAAAACGTTCTTTGATTGTAGCCGTGAGGTCTGCGCCGTCTCCACCTCTTGCCGACAAGGCTACTGGCTCCTCCAGACCAACGCTGTACACCACACTAACGAGTGCGTTTGAAGTAAGTCCCTCACGCACAAGCTCACGTGCCGCAAACCGCGCCATGTACGCACCGGCTCTTGAAGGCTTTAACGGATCTTTTCCCACCATCGCAACACCACCATGTGGCAATAGGCCGCCATAAGTATCGGACAACATTTTTCTCCCACTAACACCAGCATTCAAGGAAAATCCCCCTGTCGTAAACGGTCCTACGGGATTAATGAATACCTTCACGCCCTCAACACTTCCAAGCACTGGAGTTACAGCGTGCTCAAGCAACAAAGCCTGAACCTGGTTAAGGTCCATCTCCTCAGCATGAGCTGCAATCAATGTCACTGAGGTAATTTTTTCTCCGTCCATGGCCAATTGCACCTTGCCGTCTGGACGCAACCAAGCAAAACGTGGATCCGTCCGACGCAGATCATCAATACGGCGGGCCAAGGTATTGGCATACACCACTGACCGCGGCATCATCTCGCGCGTTTCCCTCGTGGCGTAACCGTAAATAATGGCTGTACCAGAAGCACCTGACAGTCTTGGGGCGCGTAAGCGCTCTTCACTTGGACGTTCTAAGTTTACAAAGAGTTCAATAGGATCCATGTATCCCACCGCCTCATAAGCTTTTTTCGCAATCTCCGCGACATCAAAATCGGCCCTGGAATCTACCACTCCCCCCAACATAATCATGCCATTTGAACCCAAAGCCTGAATATCCATCTTGGACAAAAGGTCGCGACGCAAATATTCATCCACTACCGACTCTACAAGCAGGTCGCAGACTTTATCAGGATGCCCCGCAAGTGGCGCTTCAACGGCTTTTATCATACGTG
>JAUPWK010000006.1 GCA_030916555.1 Patescibacteria group bacterium
AGGTAAACCGCGCCAATAATCGCTTCCATGGCATTGGCCAAAATATAGCGTCGCGCCTTAGAGTTCACATCTTTTTCTTCACCACGAGACAGGTACAAATACGGCTCAACTCCTAACTTCTGGGCTAATTCAGACAAACTATCTCCATTCACAAGCGCTGATCGCCAAGTGGTAAGCTCGCCTTCTGGATTTGGATAGTTGTTGTACAAATACTCGGTCACAACCAGCTCGAGAACGGCGTCTCCCAAAAATTCCAAACGTTCATTGTGCGCCAATGGAAAATCAGGGTGTTCATTCAGGTATGAGCGGTGCACCACTGCTTGCTCAAGGTGACCGTCGGCCTTGTACGGAACCTTTATCAGTTCAGCGAGCTCTGCAATATTCTTCTGCATAATTACGCGGCAGGTTCAACTTTTTCTACAGCTTTCTTATCTTTATCAGCCTTCTTCTTCTCCATTTCGATATCGATTGGCTTTTTTACCCCTGCCTCAACATCAGCCTTGTAAACAGCCCCAAGTACGCCATTTACAAATTTACCCGAGGCATCACCGCCAAATGTCTTACCAAGCTCAATCGCTTCGTTAATAGCAACGATAGAAGGAATTGATTCATCAAACTTGAGCTCGTAAACACCCAGTCGCAAAACATTGCGATCAATGAGTGTCATGGTATCCACCGTCCAGTTCGGAGCGTGCTGGTTTAGAAGCTCGTCGAGTTTCTCGCGGTGCTCAACCACGGCCTTTACCTGACGCTCGACGTAACCACCATCTTCAAAGTCGGGCGCGAATTCAGTCCGAACAAATTGGACGATTTCATCAATCCCCTTTCCTTCGCCACCGCGAAAATCCCACTCATAGAGGGCTTGCATGGCCATGGTTCGGGCTAGGTGACGATTTGACATACGTCCGTATAGTAGCAAACCTGGTAAAAAACAAAAGGTCCCGACTGGGACCTTTTGTTTTTTAGCTCTTTACTTCAGAAGCGGCAGGTGCTGCTTTCTTGGACTTTTTAGCTTTCTTCACTAAAGTCTTTTCAACTTCCTTCATGCCGGTTGCCTTAACAGAACGATCAGCATAAGCGCCGCAAGCCTTACAGGCGCGGTGTGGCAAAAGTGGGGCTTCGCACTTGGCGCACTTGGTAACCGCAATCTGCTTCAAAGCATGATGGGAGCGGCGGCGGCGAACCTTAGAGCGGGAGCTACGAAATGATGGCAATGGCATAGGAAAGCTACTTTATTTGGGGTATTTATCGGTCCTGAGGCCAAAAACAAGGCTCAAACAAATAAAACCAATTCGCGAGTAGTCTAGCCAAATTGACCAAATCCGTCAAGTTCGTTAGCATGTCTCCCTGGCATTTGCCAGAAGGAGGCTCCTATCGACACTTCGCTCGAGTCAATTCACCCCCCTACCACCATCAACGTTCACCTGACTGTGGATGGGCGCACCCCACGAGTCGGGCTGGACGTGACCTGGATCGTTCCCGGTGAGCTCTACGCCGTGTACCGCGACAACACGGAATACAGGATCGCTGCCGGTGAGATTCACGCCACTACCCTCGACGGCGACGAGATTCCCGTTGGTGTAGGTGAAGGCGGCTTGCACTTCCCTTCCCGCTACCGGAAAGGGCTCTACTCGGCACGACGGGCCTGGGGTCACAAGCTCGTCGATCTGGATCACTTCGATCCCGAACGGAAGGGTCAGTTCGAGCGTCGTGCGGACGTGCTCGAAGCGCGCCGCGAAAAGCTCACGCGCTGGCAGAAGGCCACGCGAGAGCTCATCAACCTGCACCTCGAGCTCATCCGTGCGTCACGGGAGTGGGCAGAGCGAGCCCGCAACAGCCAGACGCAGTCTGGTGCGTATGCGCTCGTGACCCGACTCGAACAGGTGCGGTGTCGGCCATTCAACTTCGCCTTCAAGCGGATCGTCAATGATCTGCACACCGGCAATCCGGATAACGTCTTGGCGTACTGCGACATCACAACGGAACGCCACCGGCTGGAAAGCCTCATGAGCCTCGTGAGCGAAGCTGTGGAACGCGTCGGGCGTCACAAGGAAGATCCGAGCGTCACGATCGGACGAATCTTCCCTCAGCCTACCCGACAAACACACGCCCAAACGTTGAGGACTGCTATCACAGCGCTCGGAATGGCTGGAGCCCAGATCGAGACCGATCTGGCTCGGCCCATTCGAACCCTCGAAGCAGCCTGTGACGAGCTCGAGACCGGCACCCTCCGCAACACGAAGACCATCCTGAGCGACGCACTGATCGGGCTCGATCATGCGCTCCGGATCTAGTCGAAACGCAAAACCCCGTCCATGCTCCTGGCCGACTGCCAGAAGTGGACGGGGTCTTCTTATTTATGTGCTGAGATTATTTAGCCTCAGGTTCAACCTCTGGGTCATTGCTTACAAGTGTTGCGGTAGCCACTTTGTCATCCGCAGTCTTGAAGCGCATCACCTTCACGCCCTGCGTAGCACGTCCAAGCTCTGACACGGTTGTTACCGGGGTACGGATGACCTGTCCGGCCACGGACACCACCAACAAGTCACGAGCATCTTTCTTAGCAACCACACGACCAGACACCAGCTTGCCAGTCTTGGCAGTAATTTGCGCAGTCTTGATACCGCTGCCACCTCTGCCCTGGAGACCGTATTCATTTACGTCTGTACGCTTACCGTAACCGTTCTCCATGATGATGAGCAGCTGGTTGCCAGCCTTAACTTCATCTTGTGTTACCACCTCCATGCCCACAATATAATCCTCACCCTTAAGCTTCATACCGCGTACGCCAGCCGCCACACGGCCCATGGCACGGACGTCATCTTCAGTGAAGCGAATGGACTGACCGTTGGCAGATACCAGCAAGACATCATCCTTACCGGTAGTGGTTTTCACCCACTCCAAACTGTCGCCGTCATTCAGCTTAATAGCAATCAAGCCAGAGCGACGCACATTCTCAAAATCATCAATGGAAGTCTTCTTAATGGTACCGCGAGCCGTCACCATCATGATGTACTTGGCCTTATCTTTCTTAGGATCTCCACAGAGTACGGTGGTGACCTTTTCCCCTGGACCAAGTTCCAAGAAGTTTACAATTGCCTGACCTTTCGCCGTACGAGAAGCCTCAGGAATTTCGTAAGCCTTCAAACGGAAAACCCGACCACGGGAAGTGAAGAACATCATGTCTTGGTGGGTGGTTGTAGAGAACACCGCCTCAACCGAATCCTCTTCTTTGGTCGTAAGACCCATAACTCCCTTACCACCACGGTGCTGCGCGGCGAAGGCATCAGAGGCAAGGCGCTTGATGTAACCGTCTTTTGTCATCATGACCACTGCCTGAGCGTCGGGAATCAAATCCTCCATGGAGAATTCTTTTACCCCCGACTTCACAATCTTGGTGCGGCGCTCATCGCCGTACTTTTCCATGAGCTCCTTGATTTCCCCACGGATGACTGCCAACATTTTCTTTTCTGACTTCAAGATAGCTTCCAACTCTTCCTTGATGGCCATCTTTTCTTTGTACTCCTGCTCAATGCGCATGACCTCAAGGTTGGCGAGCGCCTGCAAACGCATTTCCAGAATCGCCACGGCCTGACGTTCGGTCATCTTGAATTTCTTAATCAAGTTACCGCGCGCCTCATCTTTATCTGCCGACTTTTTAATGACAGCAATAATCTCATCGATATTCTTGAGCGCAATGCGCAAGCCTTCCAAAATATGAAGGCGATCCAAAATCCGATCGAGCTCAAATTGTGTTCGGCGTCGAACCACAACCTGACGGTGCTTGATGTGCTCCTCTAAGAGCTGCTTCAAGTTCAGGATTCTTGGCTGAATACCATCAACAAGCGCCAAAACGTTATAGTGGAACGACGTCTGGAGTGGCGTCATCTGGTACAACATGTTGAGCACCTTTCGAGGGTATGAGTCCTTTTTGAGTTCAATCACAATCCGCACACCCTCTTTGTTGGACTCATCACGCAAGTCGCGAATGCCCTCAATCTTTTTCTCTCGCACCAGATCAGCAATCTTCTCTAAGAGCGATGACTTGTTCACCATGTACGGAATCTCCGTCACGATAATCTGGTGATTGTCTTTTTTGCCCTCCATGATATCTGCCTTGGCTCGGCAAACCACTCCCCCACGACCAGTGCTATACGCGACCTTCAAATCTGAGGCGCCGTACACAATTCCACCGGTTGGAAAATCTGGACCCGGAACAAATTCCATGAGCTCATCAATGCTGATCTCAGGGTTATCAATCAAAGCTAAAGTCGCGGTACACACTTCCTTCACGTTGTGTGGAGGAATGTTCGTAGCCATACCCACCGCAATTCCAAGCATGCCGTTCACGAGCAAGTTTGGAAGTTTGGCTGGCAATACGAGTGGTTCATCATGCTGACCGTCGTAGTTTTTACCAAAATTAACCGTGTCTTTTTCAATATCAACCAAAAGCTCTTCAGCGATACTTGAAAGTTTTGCCTCAGTGTAACGCATGGCGGCCGCAGCATCGCCGTCCATTGAACCAAAGTTACCCTGACCGTTTACAAGCGGATAGCGGTAAGAAAAATCCTGGGCCATGCGCACCATGGATTCGTAAATTGCAAAATCTCCGTGTGGGTGATATTTGGCCATCACTTCACCAACCACGTTAGCAGACTTACGGAAGCGAGCGTTCGCGCGCAAACCAATCGTCCACATAGCGTACAAGATACGACGATGCACAGGCTTCATGCCGTCACGTACATCTGGCAAGGCACGGGAGACAATCACGGACATGGCGTAATCAAGATACGCCCGGCGCATTTCTTCAGTAATGCTCTGTTCTTTGATAATACCAACGGGAAGAAGGTCGGCAGACAGCTGGTCGTTTGGTTTGTTGGCCATACATTAATTGGTTGCAGCAGGAGTTTCAGTTTGAGTATCAGCCGTTATCTCGGCCTTCATGGTTTCTGTCACCTGATCAAGCACCTGATCCTTGGCTTGCTGTTTGGCAAGCATGTCTTTTACGAGTGCCTCCATAGCCGCTACACCATCATCTTGAACTTCTGGATCAATGGTCGTAGCAGCGTTTACACGTTCTGTAACCTGAGCGAACTCGGCCTGTGCCCCGCGATCAGCCGCGTATCTGGCAAACGTCATCTTAATCTGCAAACCCCAAACACCAAGCACAAGGAGCAGTCCCGCCCCCACCAACACGTAAAAGCGTTGACGATGGTGTGGCGGATTGTGTTTTAAAATGAGACGTTCGTCAGACATAAGCTATTGTGACAAAAGAATCATCTTCATGTCCTCTTCCGGTAGACCGGCACGAGTGATCTTAAGCTTCGGTACCTCTTCAGACTGACAGCCAAGCTCCCGCTTTAAGGCATCCACCGTGTCATACGTAGATGACCCGACATAGGAAGCAATAACGAGTCTTGGTTCAATCTGCGCCACCACCTCAGCGGCCTGAGTTGCAGACATAACGTCTTGTCCACCAGCAGGAACGATAAGAATATCAATCGGACCAAGTGCTTCAACGTCAGCTGCAGACAGCGCTCGATCAAGAGCACCGAGCCAGGCAACGCGCATACCCTCAGCATCAAAACGATAAATGGTATGCGGTGTGCCATCCTTTTTTGGGGCATGCACGCCCGTTACGAACACGCCTTGAATTTCAAATTCGCCCGCGTGCGTCACCACAAATGTCTTCCTCCCTTCTTCTGGATGTTCTGGAGAAATTGCAGACAAATTATTGGTGTCCTTACCTGCGTGAGACTGTACTACAATTGAAGCTTCAAGTGGCTTAAACTTCACTTCTGTACTTGTAAAAGGATTTGTCACCAAGGTCACCTCAGCCTGTGCTGGTTTTGACGTCATCGTAAAGCTTCCCAAACCATTCCAAGAAATTTGCATAGTCGCCCCCTAGTTTACCCTTGTTCGTCAGCTTCTTCAAGCACCGTTGTCCAGTGGGCGATCTCTTGTTTAATTTCATCTTCTAACGGATCCCGCTCAACAATTGACCAACCCTCCTCAAACTGATCGGCTTTGCCCTTAATCTCATCAGCATACGACATGTCGCGCTCCGCCATACCGCGCAGCTGATCAATCAATTGCTGGAGTCGATCCTCCTCTTGCTTCCAACGGGCCACAAGTTCATCGAAATTTTGCTGACGCTCTTTCGCGCGATCATCGCACTGTTTATTCAAAACGTCGTGAGCAGCTAAAATAGCTTGCTCAACCTGATACCGCTCAGTAGCCTCAAGATCGCGCTCAAAAAGTTTACTATTCACATAATCCATGACGTGGACTCCGCTCTCCACCATTTTCTGGACCTTCTCCGCCACCGCGCCCTCGAGACGCTTGACCACTTCAGCCTGCAAGCGCTGCTCTTCATCCTGAGCACACAGCTCAAGATACGCTTTTCTATACGGAAACTCTTTTTTTCCAATTAAAATTAAGGCCTGACGAATCTGGCGTTCTGTAACCACTTCACTTGCTGATAGCTCTTCGTAAAGCTTCTTCGCCTCTTCTACCACTTCTAGCGGCGTGAGCGGCACCAACTTATCGATTGAAATTTTAAATTCTTGCAAGAGATATTCATGAGGATGAGGCATATGGCAGTAGTTTACTACAAAAAACCAAAAACCCGCGGCTAAGCGGATTTGACTTCACGTCAGGTTAATCGTTTTTCGTAATCATCCAACCAAGATAACAAACTCACATTGAGCTGAATCTTTCAAAAACAAAACGACACCCGGATTTCCGGATGTCGCGAGACGCGCCGAGCGTATCGAGTCCGCTTCGCGGACGAGAGCCAAGGACTAAGGGTCCAAGGCTCCCAAGGAACAAGTCTCCAAGAGCCGAGTGCTCTACTCCCGGAAGACAGGCACGCTGAGGTAGCCGTGGCTGTAGTCGTACCAGAACGCGCTCAGCTTCACCTGGCGAGCGCCCAGGTCGAAGCTGACGCAGGGCACGCCCTGCCACGGCCCATCGTCGGGCGCCGTGCACTCGAGGCCCGGGACGCACCAGCCGACGCGCGTCTTGTAGTCCGTAGCCTTCACCCGAGCGGGGTGCTGGGCAGCGACGAGCACGAGGACGGCACCGGGCGAGGTGTCGGGGCTCCGCATGTCGATCGGCTTCTTGCCGACATTCGCGTTGAGCTTGATGCGCCGCCAGCGGAGGGTCATCGGCTTGAAGGCCTCGGAACCCTGCAGGAGACGGAACTTGTCCGGGTCGGTGTTGAGATCGTCCCAACGCCAGCCGCCGTTCTCCTGACCTTCGGCCGCCCACTCGTAGGCGAATTCGAAGGTCTCCTGGAGGGTGCCGAGCGTCACGTCGAGAACGACCACCGTCTCGGGGTCCCTCGGATCAAAGTCCGGGGCCTCCTTGGGGCCGATCCAGGTGAACTGGTCGACCGTGAAGCCCTTCTCCGCGAGGCGCAACATGCTGGCCTCGAGGACGTCCGCGGCGGGGTTGAAGACGCCGTGGACGAGCTTGGTCGATTGCTGCAACAAGATTCACCTCATGCCAACTCTGGCGAGCTTATGGGAACGCGGAATGCGTCCCACAAACCTACCCAAGTATTTTTGAGAGTGGCGTTTTAAGGCCCAAATTGAGCCACAAAACGCTACTTTCAAGCCAATAAAACCATCAAAATACGACTATGCATTATAACAGAAAAGAGCCAAAAAGTCAACATTATCTGATCCCTGCATGAAAGTTGACGAAAATCGTTCTATCCCCTACACTTCTGCCACTTCTTAATTATTAGTGCCCGGACGACTTTAAGGCCTTTGTGCCTTGAACTTGGCCGGGAATTCTCCATTTTATGGCAGATTCTAAAGAAGTAGTAAAAACAGAGTTGGAAAAGCTCTTGGATAACGAGAACTTTACCAACGTTCCTAAGGTTGGTGATCTCGTGAAGGGCAAGGTGCTCTCTACCAAGGGTCGCCAGATCAAAATCGACATTAACGGCCTTATGGTCGGTGTCGTTCGTGGCCGTGAGCTGTACAACGAGTCTGAAATCTACAAGAACCTTGAAAAAGGTGAGGAAGTAGAGGCTACCGTTGTTGACGCAGAAAACGAGAACGGTGAAGTCGAGCTGTCATTCCGTCACGCTGGTCAAAAGCGCGCTTGGAAAGATTTGTCTGAGCTGTCTACTTCTGGTGAGCCAATCGCCGTGAAGATCTTGGACGCCAACAAGGGTGGACTCATTGTCCGCGTTGGTCACGTTCAGGGCTTCTTGCCAGTTTCCCAGCTTGCTCCTGAGCACTATCCACGCGTTGCCGGTGGTGATAAGCAAAAGATCTTGGAAAAGTTGAAGAGCTTCGTTGGTCAGGACGTCCGCGTGAAGGTGCTTGATGTCATGGAAGATGATGGCAAGCTCATCGTGTCTGAGAAGGCCGTCTGGGAAGATGAGCAAAAGAACGTCATTGCACAGTGCAAAGTCGGCGATATCATTGCCGGTGAAGTCAGTGCTGTGGCCGACTTCGGAGCCTTTGTGAAGTTCTACCCAACGGGTACGAGCGTGCCACTTGAAGGTTTGGTGCACATCTCAGAAATCGCTTGGCAGCGTATTGATCACCCACGCGATCTCCTCAAGGTTACTGATCAGGTTCGCGCCGAAATCATCGGCATTGAGGGCAGCAAGATCTTCTTGTCCATGAAGAAGTTGACTGAAGATCCATGGGTAAACGTCAGCAAGCGTTACAAGGTTGGTGACTGGGTAGAGGGTAAGGTAGTGAAGATTAACCCATTCGGTTTCTTCATCGAGCTTGACCAGGATATCCAAGGCTTGGCCCACATCTCAGAGCTGTCTGAAAAGCCAGTTGAAGATGCTACCAAGATTGCCAAAATTGGCGACACCATGAAGTTCCGTGTGGTCTCAATCGAACCAAACGAACATCGCCTTGGTCTCTCCCTTCGCGAAGATAAAAAAGAGGACAAAGTAAAGGAAAAAGAGACCGTAGCAGAGTAAATAAACAAAGAACGAGCGAGCATCTTGTCTCGCTCGTTCTTTTATGGTGAAATACGGCTTACGGCTAACCCCATCTTTTATGAAACCTTTGTCGAAAAATCTCATCATCCTCGTGCTCTCCCTGGTGGTGATTGGGACGATTTTTTCCGCCGCGAATGTAAAGCGTGAGGCGCCCCCAGAAACTATTGGCGTAACAGCGCTCGTTGAAAAAATCAATCAAGATCAAATCACAAAAATTGAAGTTCAGGAAGATACCTTATCTGCCTTCACTGCGGACAACACTGAATTTTCGATCAAGAAAGAGTCGAATGAATCACTGTCTGAACTCTTAGCAAACTACGGCGTTACTCCAGAAAAAATCAGTAAGCTTCAGATTGAGGTCAAGGAACCAAGCGTTGGTATGTCGCTCTTGCGCAGCTTCCTTCCAACCTTCCTGTTTGTGATTGGACTCTCGGTGGTACTCTGGCTGTTTATTCGCCAAATGCAAGGAGCCAGCTCTCGCGCCATGACCTTTGGTCAATCAAATGCTCGCGAAGTCAACAACAAAAAGAATCGCGTGACCTTTGCACAAGTTGCCGGTAACCCTGAGGCCAAAGAAGAGTTGTCTGAAATTGTCGAGTTCTTAAAAACACCAAAGAAGTTCGTAGATCTTGGTGCCAAGATTCCGAAGGGCGTACTCCTCATGGGTCCTCCAGGAACAGGTAAAACCTTAATCGCTCGCGCCGTGGCTGGAGAGGCGAATGTACCTTTCTTCCACATTTCTGGATCTGAATTCGTTGAAATGTTTGTAGGAGTTGGCGCAAGCCGCGTTCGCGATCTTTTCCAGAAAGCCAAGAAAGCCGCACCGTGCATCATCTTTATTGATGAAATCGATGCCGTTGGTCGTCAGCGTGGTACCGGTATGGGCGGAGGTCATGATGAACGTGAACAAACCTTGAACCAAATCTTGGTTGAAATGGATGGCTTTGATCCAAACCTTGGTGTGATCGTTATTGCCGCCACCAACCGCCCAGACGTACTTGACCCCGCCCTTTTGCGACCAGGTCGCTTTGATCGCCGCGTCATTTTGGATCGCCCGGATCTGAAAGCTCGTCAGGAAATCCTGGCTACCCACGTCCTGAACAAACCAATTGCAAAAGATGTGGACCTCAAACGCCTGGCCGAGCGTACTGTAGGCCTAGCAGGAGCCGATCTCATGAACATTGTGAACGAAGCCGCAATCTTTGCTGCTCGTCGCGACAAAAAAGAAATCGAACAGATCGACATGCTCGACGCCATTGAAAAGGTCATTATTGGACCAGAGCGCAAGAGTCACGTCTTGAGTGAAGAGGAGCGCGTCATGACGGCCTATCACGAAGCCGGCCACGCCATCGTTGGACACCTCCTTCCCCACTGTGATGATGTTCACAAAATTTCCATCATCTCACGCGGTCGGGCCGCAGGATACACCATGAGTATTCCTGGGGAAGATCGAAAAATGCACTCCCGCCAAGAATTCTTGGATGAAATGGCGATGATGCTTGGTGGATACGTTACTGAAAAAGAGATCTTTGGCGACATGACAACCGGTGCAAGCAGCGATCTGCAAAAGGCCACAGCCGTCGCCCGCGACCTTGTCACACAATACGGCATGAGCGAAAATCTGGGTCCACGCACCTACGGCCAACGTGACGACATGCCATTCCTTGGCAGAAACTCCCACGAAAGCCGTGACTACTCAGAAAAAATTGCTGAACAGATTGACCAGGAGATGGCGAAACTCTTGAGCGATGCACTGGCCACCGCAACCCGTATCGTCAAAGACAACCGACCAAAAATGGACCAAGTAGTTCAAGCACTCCTCAAACACGAAACTATTGAGAAGGAGGAATTCATTACTCTCATTGGTCCCGCCGTCAAAGCCCCAAAGATTTCTCCCAAGCCAGCACAAAGCTAAAACAAAAACTTCCTCGAGCGAAAGCCAGAGGAAGTTTTTCGTTGTATACTACAGTCAACTCTTGGAGGAGTATGAAAGCACACATCCCTGTCTATCGCCCCATTTTGAAGCACGCGCTTGAAACGGCCTGGACTCATAGAGAATTATGGCCCATCGCAGCGGTAGCCGGACTTGCCGGCACCGGTGCTGTGGTTAATGATGTACTAAATCAAGCCAAACTTGCCGCTGCGCTTCCCACAACTGACTTCAGTCGCACGTTTGAAAATCTCCACATCCTGAAGGTCTACCAAGATAATCTGATTTTTGCCAGTCCTGAACAAGTCACCGTAGGTACACTCATTCTCGTAGCCATTGCCGTACTCATCGTTTTGGCAATTGCTGCGAGCCAACAGATCATGCTGCGCGTAGCCCATAAAGCTACGGTCAAAAAAACCCGCGTTGAGCTTAAGGAAATCCGTCACGAATTAGCCCATCCACGCCTATTCCGCTTTCTCGGTCTCGATCTCCTCTTAAAACTCATGGTGGCAAATCTCATGATCGCTACCACGGTGCTCGTAAGTAATTTAAATGTCGCTCACGTAGTCTCTGATGCCTTTTTTGGAGGGATCTTTTCCATGGTGGCATTTTGTCTTGCACTCACACTCAATGTACTTGTAATGCTGTCGCTGATTGGTGTGGCGCGTAAGGACTTGGGCTTCTCCGCCGCAATTGGTTACGCTTGGAATCTTTATCGGACGCATTGGCTTATCTGTCTTGAGATGTCAGCAATTTTATTTGCAGCCAACTTCCTAATCTCCGCTGCCTACGACGGCACTATTCTCGCGCTCGGCGTTCCGGCAGCACTCAGTTTTCTTGCCGCCCTTGAAACGGGCTCGCTGCTAGCATACGTTAGCGTCGTAACCATCGTCGCTGTAGTTGTTGTAGCTATAACTTTGGCATTTGCCGGGTTCGCAACCACATTCACCTACACAGCCTGGATTGCGTTAGCGGAAAAATTAGACAAACGCAGCATCACCCCCCGTGTCGTTGCGCATGGGTCTCGCTTTATCGACACCTTCTTGTCCTAAAGTTTGGTGGAGTAGCTCAAATCCCTCAGTCAAGAGTACAATACCCGCATGTCCGATGCCCTGCCCTCAATTCAGGACCTGCTGAAAAAAATGGCCGCAGCCAAAGCGCAAACTGCATCCGCAGCCAAAGCGCAAACTGCACCAGTCGTGGCCCCCGTAGCCCCAGCAGTTGTCACTCCCCCAACACCGGCACCTAAGGCCCCTGAGCCGGTGTCGAGTATTCCGGCATCTGCAAAAATCGTACTTGCCGATGCTGAAACTTCACAAAAATTCTCAGAAAAAATGGGTGCAATTAAGCTTAGGGAGAAAGAAGAGGAATCCAGCCGCATCGCCGCGAGCATCGGTGTCCCGTCGATCAACCTCAAAGGCTTCCCGATTAGTCCCGAAGCACTCATTCTTGTACCTGAAGAACAGGCTCAATCGCTCAAGGTTATTTGTTTTTTATTTACTGGACCAGAACTGCGCTTAGGCGCCATGAATCCAGAAGATCCGGCAGTAAAAGAACTCTTGTTCGAACTGGGTGAACGAAATAAAACTAATCCAAAACTCTACCTCTTGTCTGAGGAAAGCTACAACCAAGGACTCAAACTCTATGCAGCCTTACCAAAGATCAAAACGATCGTTAAAGGCGTACAGATCACTGAAGCTGAGTTAGAAAAATACGCTGCCCAGATGACAGATTTTGCTTCAATTGCAGCTGTCATGAAAAAGTCGAGTGTTACCGATGTTCTCGCTGTCATCATTGCCGCTTCTCTCAAGCTTGGCTCATCTGACATTCACATTGAAGCCGAAGAAAAAGGCATTGTTGTTCGTTTTCGCGTTGATGGCATCTTGCAAGAAGTAGCTGTTCTCGCCCGAGAACAATGGGTAAAAATCATCAACCGCGTCAAACTCATCGCCAGCCTTAAAATCAACGTGACCGACCAGGCGCAAGATGGACGTTTTACGATTTTCCAAAAAAACAAACAGATCGACGTTCGTATCAGCACCATCCCTACCGCCTACGGCGAATCTGTTGTCATGCGCCTCCTCAATCCTGACACTATTGCCCTAGAATTTGAAAAACTCGGTTTCCGACCTGCCTCACTCAAACGTCTCACCCGCGAAATTGAGCGACCAAATGGCATGATTATCACAACCGGTCCAACCGGATCTGGTAAAACCACCACCCTCTACGCGATTTTAAGTAAATTGAACACTAAAGACGTTAAAATCATCACCCTTGAAGATCCGGTGGAATACAAGGTGCAAGGCCTTAACCAAAGCCAAATTGATTACAGCAAAGATTACACGTTCGCAAAGGGCTTACGCTCCATTTTGCGTCAAGACCCAGATATTGTAATGGTTGGAGAAATTCGCGATCTTGAAACTGCAGAAATTGCCATTCAAGCCGCCCTGACCGGTCACCTTCTCCTCTCCACAATCCACACAAACGACGCCGCCGGAGCTGTTCCCCGCTTCTTGTCTATGGGTGTTGCTCCTCATTTGCTCGCACCTGCCATTAACGCCATCATGGGTCAACGCCTTATTCGTAGACTGTGTGACTGCAAGCAGCCCGTCACCCTTGAACCAGAACTCTTGCAGGAAGTGAAAGTCCAACTTGAGGCTATCACTGAAGCTTCTGGAGAAGCCAAGATCGATGTAGCCACGGCAAAGTTCATGGGTCCAAAGGGCTGTGAAAAATGCAACAACTCTGGCTATAAGGGACGCCTTGGTGTCTACGAAATTCTCATCAAAGACGACACCATTGAAAAGGCCATCCTAAAAGGCAGTATTTCTGAGTACGAGATGCGCGATATTGCCAAAGCCCAGGGTATGGTCACCATGGCACAGGACGGTTTACTAAAAGCCGCGGATGGTTTAACCTCGGTGGAAGAAGTAAAGAAAATTATTGGTTTCTAACATCTGCGACCACGGTTGATCGCTCCCCGCTTGAAGGGTATCGGGTCACTTGGTTAAAATGATGAAATTGGTGGTTGCAACAGGCTTCAATCTGAATATAACGACCATCTTAACCAAGGCCGAACGACAGTGAGGTCGATCAACCATCTTAACCAGGTTCCTAACTTGCTATGCGTACCGCTCGTTTTTTTGTTCCGGCTGAATGGATTGCAAAATCTGCCGAAGCCTTCTGTATCCCGGCTAGCGCGCTCCATAAACAGATTACCACCGTCCTTCGCATGAAAGTCGCTGACCCCATCAGCCTCATGGTTGGTGATGGCGAAGAACTAGAGGGTCACATTACAGAAATTACCAAGTCCGCAGTCATGGGAGTAATTGTGCGCTCAAAAATCAGTAAGCCTGTTCTGCCTGAAATTACGGTCTGTGCAGCCATGACCAAACGCGACACTTTTGAGTGGACCTTGCAGAAATGCACAGAGCTCGGGGCAGTAAAATTCATCCCCCTCCTCACCGATCGCGTCATTAAGCGCCCAAAGGATACGCCAAAACGTTGGCTTGAAATTGTAAAAGAAGCCGCTGAACAATCCGGTCGCACCACGCTCCCCACCCTCACCGAGCCTCTCAAACTAGGTGAGGCCATGGCCTACACTGAAAAGTGTACTCGTATTTTTTTCCATGAAACCGGTGGTACCAAACTGCCAAAATTGCACGCAAGCAGCTGCATCGCCTTGTTCGTAGGCCCAGAAGGCGGCTTCACCGACCAAGAAATCGCGCTTGCAAACAGCGCCAAAGCGCACATCGTCACCCTTGGTAATCTTGTCCTCCGCGCCGAAACCGCCGCCATCGTCGGTACTACACTTTTACGTTTTTCTTAATAATTTAAGGTTTTTTCCTACTAAAAGCATTGACAAATGCTCATTTTTTTGCTATAAATAGACTCCAAACTGGAGCCAACCATGCTCGATCTTGAAGCGATCAAGGCCGAAATCATGGCCAAACTTCACCGGTATACCGTAGAGTGGCCGGGGCAACCGGAACCACCCGCGCACCTCGCTCTCAAGCAAGGCGAGCCGGTCAGGTACCTCCGGCGAGCACTGGATAAACTGAGCGCCGGTACGTACGGCCTCTGCGACAACTGCGGTGAGGTCATCGACGCCGAAAGGCTTCGGGTTGTGATCGCGGCTTGCCGCTGTCGTGCATGCCAGATCGAACACGATACCAACACCTAACACCCAACTCACCACGTGAGGCGGGTGTTCTTTATTTACGCCGCCCTACGGTCTGCACCGTGTTTCGGGAAAGAGAAGGCACGATAGATGAACAAAGGCTTTTTTGGCCCCAGCTGCC
>JAUPWK010000002.1 GCA_030916555.1 Patescibacteria group bacterium
GATACAACTGAGCTTAAGGAGTCGGTTGATTTAGTGATGGAGTGGTACAACAAATATAGAGAGATGTATCCGGACCGTACGATTTATCAACCGGTGTTTGTGCTTGGCCAGCATCGTAAGGAGGATTTTGAAAATGTTGATGTTGTGGTTCAGAATCCGGGCGTGCCAAGCGAATCAGAATATATTCAAGTAGCAAAAGCTAAGGGCGTGCACATTGAGTCCGATGTCAGTCTGTTTTTCCGGTATTATCATTTCCCGGTAAGTGCGATTACGGGCACAAAGGGCAAGACGACAACTACGTTACTTCTTGGTGAGATGCTGAAGGGGCTTGATCCCAAGGCGATTGTAGCTGGCAACGTTCGCGTTTCTCCGCTTGAGTTTTTAGATGAACTTCTTGAACATAATGCTTCGACCCCGATTGTCCTTGAGCTGTCTTCGTGGATGCTCGAAAGCTTGCCGGGTGCTTTTACAGAATTGAAGCACGGTCCCGATATTGCGGTGCTAACAAACGTATTCCCGGATCACTTGAATCGTTACGCGAGTTTTGAGGATTATCAAAAATCAAAAGAGATTATTTTTGAGTACCAGCGTGAGGATCAATTCACCGTGCTCAATAAAGACCATGATTTGGTCCGTGCCATGGAGCCACGCGTCAAGAGCCAATTGTTTTGGATCTCGAAAAATTACGAGGAGCATAATGGCTGTTACGTTAAGGAGGGGAATATCGTGTTCCGTCGTGACGGAGATGAGCATGTTATTTTGCCACTTAACCAAGTAGTCCTTGAGGGTGAACACAATTTGCAGAATATTTTGGGAGCTACGTGTGCCGCCATGTTGCGAGGTGTTACGGTTGAAGCTATCGCTCAAGTGCTCAAGACCTTTAAGGGTGTTCCAGACAGGCAGGAACTTATCCGTGAAGTTGATGAGATCAGCTTTATTAACGACACCGCAGCCACGTCTCCGGATGCGGTGGTGGCGGCCCTCAAGCGTTTTGGTGATAAGGAACGTCTGATTGTAATTGCAGGAGGAGTCGATAAAAAGTTGCCGTATGACGCTATGTCTGAGGCTCTTATTGCAAGTGCAAAGGCGGTTATTTTATTCCCAGGCACAGCCTCTGACCTGATCCGTGAAAAAATTGCAGGTAAGGTAACCATGCATACAGCCGAATCCATGAAGGAGGCGGTACAGAAAGCGAGGTCTGTTGCTGAGACGGGTGATACCGTCATTCTGTCTCCTGGAGCTGCGAGTTTTAACATGTTTAAAAATGAGTTTGATCGGGGCGAGCAGTTCCGTGAAGAGGTGCGCAATTTGTAAGTATGCTTCATGCGCTCAAGCAATATGTTCCAGAGCCATTCTTGGCGATCTACCATCTCGCTTTGGCGCGCGCGGCAGTATTGGCGTATCGTTCGCCGTCTGATGAGATGATCGTGATTGGTGTTACTGGGACAAACGGCAAATCATCAACCGTGAGTTTTATTGCTCAACTGCTTACGGAACTTGGGGAGAAGGTGGGGTATACCTCAACCGCTGGTTTTAATATCGCGGGGGAGGAGATTGTGAATAAGATGAAGATGACCATGCCGGGCCGGTTTGCGCTCCAAGCACTGTTGCGACGCATGGTGAAGGCGGGTTGCACATACGCAGTTGTAGAAACATCCTCACAGGGTATTTTACAGAATCGCCATCTCGGGATTAATTACGATGCCGCCGTATTCACAAATTTAACCCCTGAACATATTGAGGCGCACGGGGGTTTTGAGAATTATAAAAAAGCCAAAGGTCGCTTGTTCGCTCATTTGTCCGCGCGTCGAAGGAAAACGATTGGTGGCCGACAGATCCCTAAAATGATCATTGTAAATGCTGATGACGAACATGCGGGTTATTACGCAAGTTTTACGGCTGACAAGCACGTTTACTATACGTGGCAGGAAAAAATGCCCACGCTTATTTCAGGACGTGGGGAAGTGGTGCGGGCACAGGAACTTGAAAGTGATGCACTGGGGGCGAACGTAATTGTGAATGAGATCCCGGCGCGATTCAATTTGCCCGCCAAGTTTCAGCGTCTGAACGCACTTGCCGCCATTGCTACCGTTGTATCATTTGGTTTCTCGATCACTGACGTGCTGGCTGCGGCGGAGACGTTGCAGGGGGTTGCGGGGAGATATGAGAAGATTGAGATTGGTCAATCATTTTCTGTGATTATCGATTATGCATACGAGCCGTATGCACTTAAGGCGCTGTTTGCAGCAGTGAGGCAATCTGGCGCTAAGCGCGTAATTGGCGTTCATGGTTCGGCCGGAGGAGGGCGTGACATTGCGCGGCGCCCGCTCATTGGAAAGCTCGCCGCAGAGGAAGAAGCAATTACGTTTGTGACCAATGAAGATCCGTATGATGAGGACCCGCTTTTGATTATGGAACAGGTAGCGACGGGTGCTCGGAAGGCAGGAAAAATTGAAGGTCAAGATCTTTTTGTGATTGGGGATCGCCAGGCGGCTATTGATCAGGCAATCGCACTCGCGAAGCCCGGTGACACAGTGATTATTACTGGCAAGGGGTCGGAGCCAGTGATGGCAGTGGCGGGCGGAAAGAAAATTCCGTGGAGTGATAAAACGGCTGTGCTTAAGGCTTTGGAAAAAATAGGGTACAATTCGCCTTAGCGTATGTCTTTGCCTAAGATTTCACTTGTCGTCACCGTCAACTTGATTATCTTGGCATTTTTATTTGTGGGTTTTGGTCGGGAGTACTGGCGGAATATTGAAATCCAAAGAGATATTGCTGCACTTCAGGCTGAGAGTGATCGTTTGGCAGGGCAGAAGCTGGAGTCACTGTCACTGATTAACGATCTTTCTAGTGAGTATTATTTGGAAGGTGAGGCGCGTACAAAACGTGGTATGGGTGAGCCAGGCGAACAGCTTGTAATTGTTGATTTGCCAGATCAGGTTAAGCCGGAAGGCGAGGTGCTTGGAATTGCTACGGACGAGAGCATTAGTAATCCAACGCGTTGGTGGTATTACTTTTTTAACCCCGCCCGTTTTGATGCCATGACCGAGCTATGACCGCACGTGTGCTACGCCGAGGATTATTGGCGAGCCTCCTGGTCTTTTTTTGTTACCTCACATTTTGTGAGTTTTTTCTGATCACACATGCCATGAATGGAATCTTTCGACCCTTGTCGCATTTGGTGCTTGTCCCGGCGGCCACGGCTGCGGGTAAGGCGGTGAGTTATCACCAAGTGGTTGAGCTGGCGCACGGTATGAAGGGTTTTGCTGGCGCTCAAACAAACGCGCAGGCGTTTTCTGAAGCGCTAAGTGTTTCGGTGCATCGTTTGTATGTGCAGAGTCTTGCTTCCGCACATGATGTCAGGGTTACTGCTACGGAAGTGGATGCGTATGTGGTTGACGAAACTATTTTGGCGCCAGGTCTTGAGGTTGCAGGTTGGAAGCAGTCTGATTATGAAAAATATTTAGTTGCACCATTACTTCTTGCGCAACGAACAGAAATGGCGGTTAAAGCGGATGACGCATATCAGGCCGAGGCCTTGGAAAGCATGGAGTCGTATCGCAAAAAATTAGCGCAAGGCATGCCGTTTGCAGATGTGGCTCAGAATTTTTCTGAAGACGTTACCGCGATAGCGAGAGGGGACCTTGGGATTATGAATGTTGGTACTCTTCCGGACTGGCTTGTACCCGCACTTGAACTTGAGCCTGGTGAAATTTCTCAGGTTTTGAGTGCCCCTGATGCTTACTGGACCGTCACAATGCTTGAGTATTACCCGTCTGAAGTGCCTGATCAGGCGGCGGTCCATTTCCGTGGTCTAGCGGTGAAGAAATTGCCTTTTTCTCAGATTCTTGACGCTATGACTTTCGATTATCCTCCAATGGTGTTTGTTTGGTAAAAAGAAACGCCTCACGTGGCCCAGTGTGGGTACGTGAGGCAGATGGTCAGTGCCAGTCGCCGGCTTCGTTCAGGGCCTGGAGGGCCATGAGCATGGCCTCCCCGGGCGACTTGACGCGGCAGTCGAGCAGCATCTCCTTGCAGGCTTCGCCGACCGGATGCCAGAGCGTCCCGTCCCGAACCGCTCCGAGAATAGCGTGATGGCCGTATCGCGGCATCGTGGCCACGAGCAACTTCCGGTCGGCGCAGTCGATGACTCGAATGCGCCTCGGCAAAAACTGACGCTCGAGCGCCAACTGGATGAACCCACGCTCCGTGGCCACCGCGAGCATGCGGATGAGGGCTCCTTCCCAGCGCGGGTGATAGACGGGCCTCGTCATGAGGGCCTTGCCGTCCTTGATGAGCTCGGCGGCGAAGTACTCGCCGCTCGGCTGATCGATGCCGTAGCGATCGAACAGCTTCTTGATCGCCGGTGCACGATCGAGAACGTGCAGCTCAACGTTATCGGCGAGGGCAACCATGGTGCGACCGCTCTCGTACTGCACGTGGGGGAGCGCGGGGATCACGGGGGTAATGGAAAGAGCGTGGTGCTCGATCCGGCAGGGAGCGAACGTCATGTCGGTCGTGTCCTGGAGGTAGGGTGTCCGTTGCTTGGCGACCTTCGCAAAGCGGTCTGATATTATCATAATTACAATAATTTGTCTAGGATTGGCGATATAACAAAAGCACCCCGCTAAGGGGGTGTTTTTGGAGCCGCTTCCGGGATTTGAACCCGGGACCTCTACTTTACGAAAGTATTGCTCTACCAGCTGAGCTAAAGCGGCGTATCGGGGTCTTTAAATTGCCCATCTTCGTTGTCGTTCGTTCCGCTCGGCCTCACCGACCACTACAGGTCGCCTCGGCCGTGCTCACTCACTCCTAGAAGCTGAACAATTTAAAGACCCCTCCTTGCGTCTCGAATTGTTCTTGCATTGTGTGAAAATCCATTTAAACAGTTGGATACGAGGAGCCGTCCGAGTAAGGCCGAAGCGTATAAAGATATACGGTGAGGCCGACGGAGGCCGGCGACAAAGTAGCCGGCTGTTTAAATGGATTTTCTACTGGAGCAGGAGACGGGATTCGAACCCGCGACCCTTTGCTTGGGAAGCAAATATTCTACCACTGAACTACTCCTGCAGACACGTGACGGGCAAATTTATATCATAGCAAGAGTGACTCGTCTAGTACGGATTGTTGAGCAGAAAAAAGCCCGAACTCAGAGCGAGTTCGGGCGTGGGGCGTGGCAGACCTGTCTTAGGTCTTGCTCGCGATGTCGTGGAGGAGTTCTTTCACCTCTTCCCAGTTGGGGTAATCGCTCCTCACGATTCGGAGCGCGTCGTTCGCATTGCCGACCGTGGTCCAGAGCGGATTGCGGACGAGCAGATCTCCCTGAGTCGGATCGATCCGGCTGAGCTCGATGAGGAGCGTTTGTACTTTGCTCACGAGTTCATCCTTGCGCGCCTGGCCACGTCGTGTAGCCAGCGTGAGCAGAAAGAGTGCTGCGTTGGCCTGTCGGTTTGCCTGCGCGCAGGTGCGGCCTGCGAGGGCGCGTTCCAGGTGGAGATGTGCACCCTGGAACGCGCCTTGTTCGGCCGCCTGCTCCAGGTAGCGGTTGAGGTCGGTCCGCGTGCGGCAGGCCAGGCCATGGAGCGGGCGGTCCCGCACATGCTCCAGCCGTTGCTCGAGCTCGAGGACGGCGGTGAAGAGCTGCGGACGGTCGCGCCAGCCATGCGGTTGCCTGGCCAGAGCGTGATGCTGCTCGAGGAGCTGTGGGAGCAGCTCGTGGCAGTTGGCCAGTGCCTCTTGCTGTGTCACGATCTCTCGCAACACGGCGAGTGCTCGGATGTTCACCCGGTTCGCGATCTTGCGTACCGCCTGGACGCGCCGCTTCCCAAGGCCCATGGCCTCGGTCAGGAGCGTGACGCTACCGGGGTCTTCACCAAGGGCGGCGCGGAGCGTCAGCTCCTGCATCTCGATCTTGATGTCGTCCACGGGGCGCCCCATGCGGGTACCGAGCTCCGTGCACACGTCCTCGAAACGCTTGCGCTCTGCCGGGCTCATCTGATCTTGGGACGCCCAGGCGCGCAGATGTTCGTGGGCGGCCAGCCAGGACATGAGCTTGGCATGTTCGCTGGCCTCGAGATCGGGAACGTTCGCTCCCTCCCAGTCCCTACTGGAACGCAGTGCCCTGAGGAGGGCGTGGAGATCGCGGAATCGGGAGTAGGATGCTTGCCTGGCGTGCCAGGCAAGGAGCGGGCGGCTGTAGCAGCCACTCTTCACCATGAACGGTCGCGGACCGTGCACACGCACAATCACCTGACCAAGAATGGATTCGCAGTGCGCATCTGGAATATTCAGCTCGCCGTAGCGAGTGGGAAAAATCGTCTTGGGATCGTCGGCCATTGAACCTCCTATGGATCGACGGTGTAGATTAGCCAAATTTTTAGAAAAAGTCAACCATGTTATAATCCTTACGTGATTACTTTCAAAAACGTTTCTAAACTCTATAAGCCAGATACAAAAGCCCTGGATGGGATTAGTTTTCATGTTCGTCCAGGTGAATTTGTATCGATCGTTGGAACAAGCGGCTCAGGGAAGACTACCTTAGCCAAACTTTTATTTGCTGAAGAAAAGCCTACCGGCGGTAGTATTCATGTTGGCGATTGGGATATTTCAAGAATCCGTCGATCAGAAGTTCCGGCCTTGCGTCGACAGATTGGGGTAGTTTTTCAAGACTACAAGCTACTTCCAAAAAAGACTGCATATGAGAATGCGGCTTTTGCACTTGAAGTTGCGGGTGCGCCAGCCTCACGTATCAGGGAGGTCGTACCGCAAGTTTTGAAGATTGTTGGTCTGGCGGATAAGATGCATCGTTACCCACGTCAGTTATCCGGAGGAGAGCAGCAGCGTGTTTCTATTGCACGTGCGCTTGTGCATAGACCCAAAATTATCTTGGCAGATGAGCCAACGGGAAACTTGGATGCCATTACCTCTCGAGAGATCGTTGAATTATTGAAGCGAATCAATGATGTTGGAACTACGGTCATCCTTGTGACGCATGACCGCGACATTGTGAATGCTATGCGGAAGCGGGTGATTACCATTCAGAACGGTAAGATTGTGTCTGATGCGGAGCACGGTAAATATCATCTCGGTTAATATGCGTTCTTTGCTTAGGTTGGTAAAATTTGCGCTGCAAAGTGTATTCCGAAATTTTTGGTTATCATTTGTAACTACATCGGTACTGTTGCTGACATTACTCACGGTCAATATGCTGATCGTCCTGAATGTGTTGGCAGATTCCACCATAAAATCCATTCAAGACAAAGTTCAGGTTGAAGTTTATTTTAACGCCGGTACCAGTGAAGAAATTGAAAAGTCCGTGCATGGTTATTTACAAGCTTTGCCGCAGGTGAAAGACGTAGCCGTTATTCCTGCTACCCAGTCACTTGAAACATTTAAATCGCTGCACGCTGATGATCCTGAGGTTTTGGCGGCGCTTGATGAGGTGGGTGGGAATCCAATCGGAGATTCACTTTTGATTTCTGCGAACAATCCCGATGACTTTGAGTTTATTTTGGCTGCCTTGGATAGTAGCCCAGAATACGCACCGTACATCAAAGAGAAAAATTATGCTGATCATAAAGCGGTGATCGAACGGTTATCCGGATTTAGCGATAAGGTCCGACTTGGGGGGCTTGGTCTGGCAGGCTTCTTTGCTCTGATTTCCGTGCTCATTGTCTTTAATACTATTCGTGTCGCCATTTACGTTCACAGAGACGAGATTGCTGTGATGAAGCTTGTAGGCGCTCCGGATTGGTTTGTGCGCGGACCATTCTTACTTGAGGCGATTTTTTACAGTGCAGCAGCCACGGCTCTTATGGGTGTGGGCGCTACGCTCATCCTTAAGTTTTTAGAGCCTCAGATTCAATCATTCTTTGCCGGAGTAGATGTGAATTTGGCGGCATATTATTGGGAGAATTTGGCGATTATTTTTGGGGCCCAATTTTTGGCACTCTCGGCACTCAGTATGATTACAACCTTGTTTGCCATGCGGAAATATCTTAAGACCTAGGTTGACGGTTAGCGTGTTACCGTTCACAGTAGCCCACATCTGAATGAATCTAACGGTTAAGAGTGGACACCTATGCTTAGTAAGTCACAGCAGCGTTTGCTCCTCGCACTCCAGAAACGTAAAGAACGCGAAGAGCGTAAGATGTTTATTATTGAAGGTGAGAAATTTGTTCGTGACGCTGGGTCATTGGTGGAATTTACCTTTACAGATCGAGACACCACCATTTATCGTGAAGTTATTTCAACTGACGCTCCTCAGGGAAAGGCTGCTGTAGCTCGGGTGCCGGAGTGGACTATGAAAGATATTACTTCAAAACCAACGATTGTGGTTTTGGACGGCATTCAGGATCCCGGTAACGTGGGAACCGTGCTGCGCGCGTGTCTGGGTTTCAATGCCTCACTTCTTTTGGTTGAATCAGCTGAGGTCACTAACCCAAAAACGGTTCGTGCGAGCGCTAGTGCTATTCTCCGAGTACCATGGATGACCGTCTCAAGAGAGGAAGCACCCGAGATTTTGACAGGTTTAGAGCGACCAATTTTCCGACTCGAACTCAAGAAGACGGCAGTAACACCCATGGAGATCTCCCCGAAGGATCGGATTATTATTGCGGGAAATGAAGGCAAGGGAATTAAGTTACCTTTGAACGGAACGTCAGTTGCTATTCCGCATAATCCTGCTCTTGAATCGTTAAATGTCGCCATGGCAACGAGTATTGTGCTCTACGAGCTATGTCGAACTTCGAAATTGTAAAAACGAATGGAGCCGTTCGTCAGGCGGTGCTCAGCACACAAAGCGGCGCTATTCAGACGCCGGTCTTCATGCCAATTGCGACTGCGGGATCAATTAAGACGATGACCGCGGAAGAGGTGAAGGCGGTG
Organism: Patescibacteria group bacterium; assembly: GCA_030916555.1. GTDB lineage: Bacteria > Patescibacteriota > Patescibacteriia > UBA9934 > UBA9934 > JAGORL01. Next base: position 8,887 of record JAUPWK010000002.1, read on the forward strand.
GGCGCACAGATCATTCTTGGGAATACGTACCATCTTTTGTTGCGTCCAGGGCCAGAATTACTTCAAGAAGTTGGCGGAATCAAAAAGCTCATGCGTTGGGAGGGTCCCATGCTTACCGATAGCGGTGGTTATCAGGTATTTAGTTTATCGAAAATCAATAAAACTGACGAAGACGGGGTGACATTTCAATCGCACATTGATGGCCGGAGTATTCGGATTACGCCTGAGAGTTCGCTGGCGGTCCAACATGCTATTGGGTCTGATATTCGCATGCAATTTGATGATGTAGCAGCTGGAGTCTCTACCCGTGAGCGTTATGAAGACGCAATGCTGAGATCTTTGCGTTGGGCTGAGCGTTCAAAAACTGCACATAGAAATTTGCAAACAGAGTCGCAACTTTTTGGAATTATTCAGGGCGGAACACATGAGGATTTACGCGATCAATCCCTGGATGGACTGATAAAGATTGGGTTTGATGGCTATGCGATTGGCGGTTTGTCCGTAGGTGAGTCGCGCATGGATACGTTCCGAATTGCAAAGCATATCGCAGAGCGCATGCCGGCAGATCGTCCGCGGTATTTTATGGGCGGCGGCATGCCGGAGGAGATTGTGTATTACGTGTCCGTGGGGATTGATATGTTTGATTGTGTGCTTCCAACCCGGAATGCTCGTCATGGGCAGCTGTTCACGTGGGCGGGGGACCCAGCTACGTGTGTTCGTGAAGCGTTGACGCGGGCCCAGGAAGGAGCGGCTGACACGCGGATCGCGGAAGCGCTCTACAGGAAAATTCAGATTACGAATGAAGGCTTTACTGCCGATCTATCACCGATTGATCCGTGGAACGATACGCCTACCTCACAGTTGTATACGAAGGCTTATTTGCGCCATTTATTTAAGGCGAGTGAATACCTTGCGCTTCGACTTGCAACTCTGCAGAATGTGCGCTTTTACATTCGGATGATGGAAGAATTACGTCGATTGGTTTAGCTGATATACTGTGCGTGTATGCAGCTGGAGGTACTTCGAGATGTAGCCGCAGATATTCTTTTGTTTCCAGTCTGGTGGTATTCACGCGGGCTGCTTTTCGTTTGGCGCTGGTCTTGGCAAATGCTTTCTGACTATGCAGAATATTTTGCGCTGCGTATTTGGATTCAAAACCTTTTTGTCCCCATGTTTGGTCAGTACGACTGGCAGAGTAGGCTGATCAGTATCGCGATGCGCACTGTGCAGATCGTTGGTCGTTCCGTGTTTTTGTTAGGTATTCTTTGCGGACTCCTTATTCTAAACGCGATGTACCTCATCTTGCCGATTTGTAGCATGCTGTTCGCACTTTATCATTTGCTTGGCAGCTTACTCTATGTCGCCTGACGTAACTGACATGCTTCTTGATCAGTCTCGAGGGACGTCTTCACAGGGTGTTCCAGGTGTTTTGGTTGATGGGAGTTTTTGGCATTGGAAAAAAATTGTTACGCAACTTGAGATTGATAGGGAGCGGTCATTGGCTGCGGCTAGACAGTGGGAAAAATACGGTGCGATACTCATCAGTTTACTTTGTCTAAGTGCGTTTACATTCGGTGTGGTTTCCGCGCAAGGTGAGGGTATTACAACATCTGAATTTTGGCTTACTCCACACTGGACTACAGCCGCATTCTTTCTTGCCAGTACCGCGGGATTCTTTGGAGTGTACCGCAGTTTAGCGGATCGGAAATCAGGCGCTTCATTGCGTGAGATTGGTCTAGAGACACAGCCGGAATTTACGGAAATACCATCCTTGGCGGCCGTAGAGCGGCGGTTCGATATCGCTACCGTTTGCACAACTGATGCGCTTTTTGCTGCAGAAGAGAGTTTTCGTTTAGCTCAAAAATCCGGGCACGCTGAGGTTAGCGCCCTGCACTTGTTTACCGGAATGCTGGCCACGACGCCGGCCCAAGTCTTATTGGCACGCTTGGGTGTTTCATTTGAAGGGATTAAAGACCCATTACGTCGACGTTTGAGCACTGCTTCTGTTGGAGCTACGGTCTTTGGACGGGCTGCCGAGGTGGTTATGGCTCAGGCTTTTTTGCAGGCAAAAAATACTCATCGACAGGCCGTAAGTGCGCTTGAGATTTTTGCTTGCTGTTTTGCCGCAGAGCCATTTTTAGCTGAGGTATTTGCCGCCCAAGGGATTACTCCGGAAGAACTTGAAAATGCCTTAGCGTGGATGCGTATCAATGACGATTTACGCGAGCGGTACGATGCGTTTCGAAAGGCGGCAAGTTTCAAGCCTACGAGCAATATGAATCGTTCCATGACGGCAGTGGCAACACCGTTTTTGGATTCAGTTTCAGAAGACCTGACGCGTGCTGCAGTGTACGGACAGACCGGATTGCTTGTTGGGAGAGATCAGGAGATGGCGAATATTTTACGGGCTATTGAGGGTGGAGATCAGAGCGTTGTGCTGGTTGGACAGTCTGGAGTCGGAAAGCAGGCTTTAATTGAGGGCCTGGCTGATCTCATGGTTGAGGAAAAGGTCCCAAAGGTTTTGCAGGATAAGCGCCTCATGAAGATTTCTGTTCCGCAGATTGTAAGTGCGCAGGGCGGTACGGGAGCTGATGAGCGTTTCTTATATGCTTTGCAGCAAGTTGCACATGCAGGCAACGTTATTTTAGTGATTGAAAATCTGCACGAGCTTGTGGGTGAGGGTACGGGTATTGATTTGGCTTCGATTTTGGCAAGTGAACTTGGTAAAGGTTATACCTTTGTGATCGCAACCACGACCCCACAGGCATATGCGGAAATTGTTGAGCGCAGTGTTGTGGCGCCCCGGTTTCAAAAGATCGTCATTGATGAGCCGGATCGAAGTGCTGCCATTCAAATTCTTGAGTCTAAAGTTGGTAGTTTAGAGGCAAAATATCAAGTTATTTTTACATATGCGGCAGTGGCGGCTGCGGTTGATCTAACCACGCGCTACATGCACGATGGTGCTTTGCCGGAAAAGGCGATTGAGATCATGAAAGAGGTGGCATTGGTGGTAAGTAAGCGCGGGCAGCGGCCGGGGTGGGTGCGCAAGGAAGACGTGGCTGCATTGATTGGCGAACGCACGCGCATTCCTGTCACCGAGGTCTCGCAAGGAGAAGGTGAAAAACTCTTGCATTTGGAAGAACGAGTCCACGAACGCGTAATTGGTCAGGAGCCGGCGGTGAAGGCGGTGGCCTCAGCTTTGCGAAGAGCGAGAACAGAGTTGCGTAGTGGTAAGAGACCGATTGCTAACTTTTTATTTTTGGGACCAACAGGTGTGGGAAAGACGGAGCTTGCTAAGGCTACTGCTGAAGTGTATTTCGGAAATGAACAGGCCATGGCGCGTTTTGATATGTCTGAGTATCAGGACGCGAGTTCTGTGAATCGTCTTATTGGTGGTAATGGTCAGGCGGGACTTATGACAGAGGCAGTGCGAAAAAATCCGTTTTGTTTGCTATTACTTGATGAGCTTGAAAAAGCCCACGCTGATATTTTGAACCTCTTCCTGCAAGTTATGGATGACGGCAGGCTTACGGATGGTTTGGGCAGGACGGTTGATTTTACGAACGTGATTTTGATTGCGACTTCAAATGCTGGGACGCAATTTATTCAGGATCAGGTAGCTGTAGGTGCTGAGCTTAGCGCCATCAAGAACGGACTCATGGAAGTTGAGCTGCGTACTACGTATCGACCGGAGTTTTTAAATCGGTTTGATGACGTGATCGTGTTCGCTCCACTGACTCGCGAAGATGTGGTAGCAATTGCGTATTTGTCCATTGCGAAAGTTATTGAGCGATTGAAGGAGAAGGGGATTGTGTTTACGGTTACTGACGCCGCTATTCATGAGCTTGCGGAACAGGGATATGATGCCAAGTTCGGTGCTCGACCGTTGCGTCGCGTGATTCAGGAGAAGGTAGAGAATCCATTGGCTGATTACTTGTTAAAAGGAGCTGTTGGTAGACGTGATACGCTTATTTTCGATCTGGGCGGTGTGATTACGCTTAAGAAAGCAGAGGAGTTGTAGTCTTTACTCTTTCCACGTTCCTCTATACCCTTCAGCCACTATGCCATTTTGGTGGCCATTTATTGTAGCTTCCGCTTTTGTTTTGTCCGCCGGACTTTCTCCTGTCATGGCGACTTTTGCGCTTCGACTTGGATTTGTTGACGCACCCACTGCGGCACGAAAGATCCATAATCGCATCGTGCCGTATTTTGGTGGCTTTGCGGTATTTTTTGGCTTTGCACTGCCTACCGCTGTCGCGCTGCTTTTGACGAACCATTTTACTTCAGGAGCAATTGATATAACGCACTTTGTGGGATTGTTTTTAGGTGGAGCAATTTTGCTTGTGGGAGGTTTGCTCGATGATAAATTCACACTTCCTCCGCGTTTCAGCATTTTATTCCCGCTCCTAGCGGCAGTGGCGGCAGTATTTTTTGGAATTGGAGTGGATAAGGTAACGAACCCACTTGGCGGAGCTTTGCTGCTGACTTCAAGCGCATCAATTCTTCTTACCTTCATGTGGTTGCTTGGCATGACCTACACTACCAAGCTGTTGGATGGACTCGATGGTTTGGCATCTGGAGTCACTTGTGTTGGAGCATTGATGATTGGCCTACTGGCGTTGTCAGATCAGTTTTTTCAACCCGACGTGGCGTTGCTTGCGTTTGTGTTCGCGGCCGCGCTTATCGGTTTTTTGCTCTGGAATGTTTATCCTGCCAAGCTCTTCCTAGGTGAGGGAGGCAGTACGTTCTTAGGCTTTACGCTTGGCGTATTGGCGGTGATTGCAGGGAGTAAATTTGCCACCACATTGCTTGTTGTTGGGGTGCCGGTACTCGATGTGGTTTTGGTAATTTTCCGTCGCTGGTATGAAGGTCGATCCTTAACCGCTGGTGATCAGACACACTTGCATCATCTGCTCTTGGCGGCTGGTTTGTCCCAGCGCAAGATTTTGGTGATTTATCTCGTCATTGCAGCCTTGTTTGGGGTGACGACGCTTGTGTTCAGCTCTTGGCAAAAGTTGGTCGCATTAGGTATTCTCATGCTGTTGACTGGGGGAGTAATTCAGTTTCTCTATAAGAAATATCACGTTATCGAATATGGCCATATCCATGAATAAGGCGCTTATTTCTGGCGCGATTGTCACCATTGTTCTCCTGGCTGGGGGAGCGATTTTACTTCACCAAGAGGCCGAGGAGCGAGCTACGGTATCTACGAATGATGTGACTTTATCGGTGAGGGTTGCGGACAACCCTTGGGAGCGTACGCGTGGCTTGTCCGGACTCACGGCTGAGCAGGTCAAGGCTCAGGGAATGTTGTTTGTATTTCCAGAGGCCGAAGTTCAGCATTTTTGGATGAAGGGTATGGAATTGCCACTTGACGTCCTTTGGATAAGGGATGGGAAGATCATCTCTTTGGATGAGAATGTGCCAGCTCCAGAGGGGGGTGAGGAGCCCGCCTCGATGACCTCCGAACCAATACCGGTAGATATGGTGCTGGAATTGCCAGCGGGTTACGCGAAACACTTTGATCTTCACCCCGGATCTCCCCTGAAAATCGAGCTCCCGTAAAGGTTGACGGTTATTCGGCTTTCTGTTAAGCTTCGCCAAGAATTATTCACTTTCGGCATGCGTAAGGCGAGTTAAACCCCATTTTTGATGGGTGCCTGAGCAGCCTATTGCCTATGTACGCAGTTATCACCACTGGCGGCAAGCAGTATTTCGTCCACCAGGGCGAGAAGCTCCAAGTTGAAAAGCTTGAGCTTGAGCCTGGTGCTACGATCTCGTTTGATGCCATGCTCGTTGCAGAGTCTGACGGTTCCAAAGTTCAAGTTGGTACCCCATTTGTCTCCGGTGTAAAGGTTACCGCTAAGGTAGTCGAGCACGGTAAGGCAGATAAGATTTCTGTCATTAAGTACAAGCCAAAGGTACGTTACCGCCGCAATGTCGGTCATCGTCAGCCTTTCACACTTCTCGAGATTGAGAAGATTGGATAAATAAATTTCACCCCGCGCCTTTCGTAGGTGCGGGGTGAAGTGTTTTTTTGTCCAGGTCACGCGACGAGGACTCTGTACGTATCGGCTCTGAGTGGGTCGAAGCCGAGTGGCGGATTGGTGATCAGAAACGGAAAGATCCGTTCGATCAAGGCGTGTGGTTGACCGATGCCCATACCGAGTACCCTGCACATGGCCTGCCCATACCGCGGGTGTGGCAATGGCGGAAGGTGCGGACGTCCTTCGAGGATGCGGTAGAACCAACTCGCGCGTTCGAATAGGTCGTTCGGGATCTCTCCGAAGTCTGTGTCCTGCGTCCGATCTTCGGTGCGCAGGTTGAGGTCGCTCAGGATCTGGTGGAGATCGCCGTCTTCGGTGAGCCCGCGCGCCTTCAGTTCACGGTACAGGATCAGCTTGCTCGATTGGCCGGTGAATCCAGGAGTTCTGCCGCAGGAGATCGTTTCCATCCTGAGGATATCGCGACCCAGGATTTGCTGTAGGCAGTTGCGGTAGCTTTCGATCTGCACTTCATTGAGTCTTGCTGGAAACGGTTCGTCTCGTGGGTCCTGGTTCACGAGCATGTAGAGCGGCTTTGCTAGCTTTTGGAACTCCGTGTTCAGGTTATTTGGATCCGCCGGCGGCGGAACGATGATGTTGGTCACGTGGCCTCCCATGGTCGGTGGATCCGACAGAAGTAGCTAACAGTACCTGGCCGCGACTGTCAAAATTAGGTCTCTGATCTGCCGCTTAGTGCACTTGCAAGCGTGACCTCGTCAGCATACTCAATATCTGCTCCCATAGGGAGTCCGCGGGCGAGGCGGGTGGTTTTTTTACCAAGGTTTTTGAGCATGCGGCTCAAATATAAAATTGTGGTTTCGCCGTGTACGTCAGGGGAGAAGGCTAAAATTACCTCTCCAATGTCTCGGTCCAACTGGAGCCGATCTTGAAGCTCTTTGACGTTCAATTTATCTGGCGTGTAGCCGTCGACAGGATTTAGAACGCCGCCTAACACGAGATAGAGACCGTGATAAATACCGGTGGCTTCAATGGTTGCGATATCGCGGGCCTCAGCCACGATACACAAAAGTTTGGAGTCGCGTTTGGAGTCGCGACAAATTTCGCAGATCGATGCCTCAGCATACGTGAAGCATCGATCGCAGGTGGTTACAAATTTGAGCCCATCAATGCTCTTGGCTACAAGTTCAAGTTCACCGCGTTGCAGTCTGAGCAATGCAAAAGCATACCGAAGGGCGGTTTTCGGTCCCACGCCAGGGAGTTTGCCAAGCGCCGCAACGGCGTTATGAATTGGAGCGGGGAACTTTCTCATGCTTATTCGCCTCCGCCCATCATGTTCTTAATAGCTTCCATGCCACCACCATTTTCCTGCATCTTTTTCATGAGTTACTGCTTCAATTTTTTA
>JAUPWK010000038.1 GCA_030916555.1 Patescibacteria group bacterium
AATCCACTGAAGGATCCACGGAAGATTTAGGAGCAGGAAAGAATATTACGGTCATGGGCACGAGTAATGATGACGGGAGTGTGACGGCAACGTCCATTCAAATTCGTCCAGAAGGATTAGCATCAGGTACTCCATCACCGAGTCCGATAGTGGAATGAACTCCGACGCTCAATAACAAAATCCCCTTCGCTTCGGCGAGGGGTTTTTGTTGAGCAGTACCAGAAGAATCCGTACTCATTAAGGAACATAGTTATTTAATAAATGGTGTAAAAAAAGAGCGCACCCGACACGGAGTGCCACGAAGGGTGGCTCTGTCGCGGGTGCGCGAGGGATCAGTTGACGTTGTGTCCGAACTTCAGCTTCCAGTCGTCGATCTTGTGAGAGATGACCTGATGGATGTGGCCACTCGAATCGAGGAAGTCGAGGGCGTTGTTGATCAGGTGTCGGGCGACGCTCCCTTCGTCCTCGGCGTTGTACGCCTTGATGTCCACGACAGGTTCGTAGCCGTGAGCGCTGAACTTGGCCACGATCTCCTTCGCGGGACAGTTGACGCCGTCGCGTTCGGCTGCGCTTCGAACCTTCTCGAACCAGTTGACGACGGCCAGGAGGTCGGTGAAGTCGAGCATCTCGAGCTCCGTCATCCCCTCGTCCATCACGCGTTGGAGACCTTCGAGCTCGGCTCGAGCCTCGGCGACCTTCTGCTGAGCCTTGGGGGAGTTCCTGTACGCCTCGTTCTGGCGATTGCGCTCTTCCCGGTAGCACCGCTCGATGTCGTCGACGCGGCTATCGCTTCGCGCGATGAGCTCGATCTGGTTGTACTCGCACGTGACGACGCTGTCCGTCACGATGGCGATCTGGATCATCTTCTCGGCCGCTTCGACGAGCGTTTCACCGGCGGGAGAATCATAGACTTGCATGGAGACCTCTCCAATAGCCTGAAACGAAATATTTCAGGACATATAATAATACTACCAAAATGTCGTTTTGTCAACTTTTTATTGACCACTTAGCGGTTCTCGCGTAGACTTTCGCCGACTATGAAACTTTCCGGCCAAGTGGTGCGCGGACAAGGTTTTGCCACAATGGCCTTTGATTTGCCGACTGCCAACTTGGAATTTGTTGAAGCAGTAAGCTTAGAGCCAGGATCATATACGGGTTATACCTGGGTGGCGGGGACACGTTACGAATCAGTCATGTATGTGGGACCCCGGGGGAGTGAAAAGTTTGAAACGCACTTGTTTGCCTTTAGCGGCGACTTGTATGGTCAAACACTTGAAGTGGAGCCACTCAAGAAAATTTCAGCTCACGTGAGTTGGGAAAGTGAAGAGCAGATGAAACAAAAAGTCGCGGCCGATGTTCAGAAGGCACGCGACTATTTTGCTACTCAATCATCTTCCGTTTTGTAAGAGCCTTGCCAGATTTTTTACTGACCGCGGCATAGCGCCGCTCAAGGAAATCAACCAACTTTTCAGCTACGTTGATACCTGATGCTTTGGAAATACCTTCAAGTCCAGGATTTGAATTGACTTCGATAATCTTCGGTCCTGTTTTGGTGCGTAGGATGTCGACACCTGCAATATCAAGGCCTAGTGTTGTGGTGGCTTTAAGTGCCAAGTCTCTTTCTTCTTTTGATAAGATCGCTTCAAGGACAGATCCGCCTTTATGGAAGTTGGCGCGGAACTCGCCCTCCTTGGCGCTGCGCTCCATGGCGGCAATGATTCGCTTACCGCAGACAAAGATGCGAATGTCTTTGCCCTGCGCTTCTGCAATATATTCCTGCACCTTTACCGGACCGTGCTCGCGCTTGGTAAGGTATTCCACAATTGGCGATAGAGAACGCATGGACTCAGCAATAAAGACTCCGGTGCCGTGCGTTCCAAAGATCGTTTTGATAATGACAGGGAAAGTAAAATCGCGGGTAACGTCTGAAAGGAACTCCGGTTCAGCTACCACGTGGGTTTTAGGTACCGGGATGCCAAAGTGATTCAGCATCTGCAAGGTACGAATTTTATTTTTCGTACGGAATACACCAATATAGCCGTTTACTACAGGAAAGCCTGCAAGCTGGAATTGTTTGATGATAGAAGAGGGGGCGCTTGGATCTTTGGTGAAGCCAGGACGGACCAGGATAAGATCGAAGTCTTCCGGAGAGAGGAGTTGGCCTTTATACGTTAGCGTTTTTCCGTTACCGAAAACTAAGCCAACATATTTGGCGTAGAGCATGGTGACGGTATGCCCGCGGGATTCAGCCTCCTTTACGATTCCCTCTGTACCTACGGCAATTCCACGCTTGGACTCGACGAAGGTTAAAATGCCCAGTTTCATAACAAGAAAAAGTCAGAATGCCCGCAGGCTACACTACAAATGGGGGAGTTTCAAGCATAGCATGAAGCACGGACCTGAGCTCGTCAGGGGTCTGCGCCTTCATCATGGGCTCTTTGTACTTCTTAAAGCCTGGCATGCCCTTGAAATACCATGAAAGATGCTTGCGGAATGTGTTTACTGACCTGTTGCCGTATTGCTCGAGGTGGAGGTCTAAATGGCGGTGTACAACCCGGAGACGTTCGGTCAACGAAACGCTTTCTGGAGTACGGCCAGCTTGAAGATCAAGGAAGTCTTTAAAGATCCAGGGATTGCCCAGGGCACCACGAGCAATCAGGAGACCATCACAATGAGAAACCTCGAGTGCTTTTGGCATGAGGTTGGCGGTATGGACATCGCCGTTACAGAGGACGGGGACGCTTACGGCTGCTTTTGCGCGTTTGATCATCTCCCAGTCAGCTACGCCGGAGTACCCCTGCAACTTTGTACGGCCATGGATGGTAATGAGATCAACGCCTGCGTCTTCAAGTACTTTGGCAAACGTAATGCATTCGGTTGGATCACTCCAGCCAAGCCGAATTTTTACGGAGAGCGGTACGTCAATAACCGCCTTCATGCTCTTCACGATCCTGGCTGCTAGCTCAGGCTCCTTCATGAGGGCTGCGCCGTTAAAGTTATGGACGATTTTATACACTGGGCAGCCCATGTTGACATCAAAGCCTTCGGGCTGGTGCTGTTCAGCAATAATCCGGGCAGCTTCAGCCATAGTGGCGGGATCACTACCAAAGATCTGTTGGATGAGGGGACGTTCTCCGGGGTGGATTTCCGTCATGTCTAGGGTTTTGTTGTTTCCACGTACGACTGCCTCAGCAGAGACCATTTCTCGGAAAACGATTGGGAAGTCGGTGAGAGCTGTGACTTCTTTGACTACACGACAAAAAGCACTGTCCGTCATGTCAGCCATGGGGGAGAGCGCGATTATTGGTCGTGGGTGATTTTTCCAGTCGAGTTTCATAAGAGGGGGGAGTTTACAGGAATGGGGTTGTAAAGACAAGGGAGAGACCCAGTCTATTGTATACTCATGACAATATGCGATTGTCATTTCATGGAGCGGTAGAGGAAGTTACGGGATCTTGTTTCTTGCTTGAAACTGCAAAAGCAAAAGTCTTAGTGGATGCCGGGATGAAGCAGGGGGAGCGAATGTGCATGCTAAAGAGCCTCGAGGCCTTCAGCTTTGACGTGACCAAGATCGATGCCGTTGTTGTGACGCATGCGCATTTTGATCATACTGGTCGCTTGCCGGAACTTATCAAGCTTGGCTACAAGGGGCCAATTTACATGACTGCTCCCACGAAGGCTTTGACTGACATTATCCTTGAGGATTCCTTGAAGATCATGAAAGAGAATGCTGATCGCTGCGGGGATCCTGTGCCGTATTCCCCGGAAGATAAGGCTCAAGCCATGAAACAGACGCAAGGGGTTGGGTATCACACTGAGTTTGAGGTCGCAGAAGGAGTAAAAGTCATGTTTCATGATGCTGGACATATACTCGGCTCCGCCTACGTATCGATAGACATTGAGGAACGCCTGAGGCCAGACGGGAAACCAATGCGGATTGTGTTTAGCGGCGATATTGGGAATGAAAATGTTCCCATCTTGCCACCGACGGAACCCATTCACCGGGCAGATATTGTGGTGTGTGAATCCACCTACGGAAATACCATTCA